>JAUHZH010000045.1 GCA_030426065.1 Gammaproteobacteria bacterium | reverse complement strand
GATCGCTGAGCGGCTGGGTCTCAAGCACATCCAAAAAGAGATGGAAATGCATGCGTTCTCAGCCATGCACCCCAACCAATACCGTGAAGTCAAAGCCACCATTGCCGAAGTCGCCGGTCACCGCCGCAAAGCAGTAGATAAAATCCGAAAAACCATAGAAAAAGCCTTGGTGGCATCGGGGATGGCAGCGACGGTTTCAGCGCGGCAGAAGTCGGCTTACAGTGCCTACAAGAAAGCACAAGCCAAAAAACTGGCAATTGAAGACATCCATGATTTATTTGGTGTCCGCATCGTGGTCAAAGAATTGCCCCAATGCTATCTGGCACTCGGCATCATCCACAACATTTATCCACCCAATGAAAACGGGTTCAAAGATTACATTGCGGTTCCCAAATTGAATGGCTACCAATCTTTACACACCGTGGTGACTGGACCATTGGGATTGAAATTGGAAGTTCAGATCAGAACCGAAGAAATGGACAACATGTGCGAAGCCGGTGTGGCTGCACATTGGATCTACAAAAGCAAAACAGGTGCCAACAGCCCCTCATTGAACAAGGCGCGAAATTGGCTCAGTTCCTTGTTGAAGCTTCAAAAAGATTCGGCCAGTTCATTGGACTTCTATGAAAGTTTCAAAAGCGACATCGGGACCAGCGAAATCTATGTCTTCACACCCAAAGGGGATGTGGTGCAATTGCCCAAGCGGGCCACGGCCCTGGACTTTGCTTTTGCTATCCACACTTCGGTGGGTGCCCACACAGAAAGTGCTCAGGTCAACGGTGAAGTCAAAAGTTTGTCTGAAGAACTGAAAACCGGTGACACGGTGGCCATCACCACGGTGGATGACTTGAAAGTGCATGCCGATTGGCTGCGCCACGTCAGAACCAGTAAGGCCAGAACCGCGATCAGAAAAGAATTGAAACAGATTGAAGATTCCGATGCTTTGTTGCTGGGCCACCGGATGTTGGACCGGGCGCTGGACACCTACGAGTACAGCATTGAGCAATTGGACCCTAAAGCGGTTCAAAGAACATTAAAGCATTTCCAATTGGACACCATGGATGATTTACTGAAGGCCTTTGCTTATGGTGAATTGATTCCGTCCATTGCAGCGAAAAAGATGCTGCCATTGATGAAACAAAGGCGCATTTCTGGTGAGTACATACCGAAAGAGGCGTTGACCATTGATGGATCAGAAGGCAGCATCGTCCATTACCCCAACTGTTGTCAGCCTTTGCCCGGAGATAAAATCACGGGTCACTTGAGTCACTCCAAAGGGGTGGTGATTCATCGCAAAAACTGTGTCAATTTGACGGAGATCACCAAGAACAATCCAGAACGGTTGCTGGTTTCCAATTGGGCATTGAAAACCCATGGCATGTTCAAAACCACCTTACTGGTGGATGTTTTGAACAAAACCGGTGTTTTGGCTTCATTGGCGGCAGTGATTGCTGAACAAGACGTCAACATCGTTTCTATTGATCAATTTGACAAAGATTCTGGGTTCACTGCCTTGATTTTCGAAGTCCAAGTTGAGAGCAAAGCCCATGCAGAGAATTTGATGAACAAACTGAATTCGCACAGAGATGTGTTGAATGTGACGAGAAAATACCATGAAAAATACCATTAACACCGACCAAGCGCCTGCCGCGATTGGTACCTATTCACAAGCCGTGATTCACAACAACACCCTGTTCACATCAGGTCAGATTCCCATCGATCCCGCCACGGGTGAGATGTTGGATAATGACTTTGCTGCACAAACGCACCAAGTATTCAAAAATTTGGCAGCGATTGCAGAGGCAGCGGGTGCCACCTTGCAAGATGCCATCAAGCTCAATGTCTTTTTGCAGGACTTGGAAAATTTTGCCACTTTGAATGAAATCATGGGTCAGTACATTCAAGAACCTTATCCTGCCAGGGCAGCCGTGCAAGTGGCCCGATTACCGAAAGATTCACTGGTTGAAATTGACGCCATCATCGCACTGAAAGGCTGACCATAAGAAAACAGGGCAAGTGAAACTGGAGGAACTCAAGGGTGTGGGTAAGGCTTCCGTTGAGAAGCTCAACCTCTTGGGCATCCAAGAACCAGTCGACCTGTTGTTTCACTTGCCTTACCGTTACGAAGACAAAACCCGCATCACGCCGATAGAGCGTGCCATGGCTTTTCAACACGTCTTGATAGAAGGCGTGATCAGCAAAAGTTACGTCACACAAGGCAGGCGACCTGTTCTGGTGGTCGAAGTGGTTGATGACAGTGGCGTCATGCAGCTGAAGTTTTTCAACTTCTACTATTCACAAAAGCTGAAAATGAAGCCGGATTTGACCATCCGGGCCTATGGGGAAATGCGATACGACCTTCATGGCAAAAGCATCATCCACCCTGAATTCGAATTGTCACCCAAAACCAAGTTGGCCGAAACACTGACGCCGATTTACCCCAAAACCGAAGGGTTGAATCAATCAACACTGCAAAAAGCGACGGCCCAAACCGTGGCCTGGTTGCAGCAAGGTCATTTCGATTTGGATGAATTGTTGCCTGCTGAATGGCTGGAAGAACAGGATTTGCCTGATTTAAAAGAAGCCATCACCACGGTCCACGCACCCCCAGCTGATGCCGACGTCACCGCCTTGATGGGCCAAACCCACCCGGCGCAGCAGCGCTTGAAAATTGAGGAATTGTTGGCCCATTATCTGGCGATGCATCAATTAAAAACCCAAGCGCAAAGTCAACAAGCACCACCTTTGCAAGTGGTTGAAAATGACATCTGTTCATTGCGCCAACGGCTGTCATTTGAATTGACCAACGCACAAAAGCGGGTGGTCAGTGAAATCCACCAAGACATGGCACGTGAAGTGCCGATGCAAAGGCTGGTACAGGGCGATGTGGGCAGCGGCAAAACCGTGGTGGCGGCACTGGCCATCCAAGTGGCTTTGTCTCAAGGCAAACAGGCCGTCATGATGGCGCCCACAGAAATACTCGCAGAACAACACTTCCTGGGACTGCAACCACTGTTCAAGTCGCACACCGTCAGTTATTTAACGGGAAGCATCAAAGGCAAAAAGCGTGAATCGGTGCTGGCCGAAATTGCGGGCGATGGTGATGTGATCATTGGCACCCACGCCCTTTTTCAGGACGACGTACAGTACCGTGACCTGGCTTTGGTGGTGATTGATGAACAGCACCGGTTTGGTGTCCATCAACGCTTGGCCTTGAAAAGCAAAGGTGCTGAAGGCCAGATCATGCCACATCAACTGATCATGACGGCGACACCGATTCCCCGGACGCTGGCTCAGATTGCCTATGCCAATCTGGATTTGTCGGTGATTGACGAGCTGCCACCCGGCAGGAAAACGATCAACACCGTGCTGCTGACCAATGACAAGATGCCGCAGTTGGCCGAAAGGATACGCAACGCCCTCTCCAGCGGTGAACAAGCGTATTGGGTGTGTACGTTGATTGAAGAATCAGAACACCTCAGGGCCAAAGCAGCGGAAGACACCCATGCTGAGTTGCAGTCCTGGTTCCCTGAATTGTCCATCGGTTTGGTACATGGTCGATTGAAAGCGGATGAGAAAAATCAAATCATGGCTGAATTCAAAGCGGGCAAGACGCAACTGTTGGTCGCCACAACCGTCATTGAAGTGGGCGTCGACGTCCCCAATGCGACTTTGATGGTGATCGACAATGCCGAACGGTTGGGTTTGTCTCAGTTGCATCAATTGCGCGGTCGCGTGGGCCGAGGGGACAGGCAAAGTCACTGCGTTTTGATGTACCAAGCACCGCTGAGTGAAAACGCCCAAACCCGGCTGCAAACCATGCGCAACAGCAACGATGGTTTTGAAATCGCACGCCAAGACTTGAAACTCAGGGGCCCTGGTGAAATCCTGGGCACCCGCCAAAAAGGGGCATTGGCATTCCGCTTGGCAGATCCAGAAAACGACGCCCACCTGTTCGATCTGGCCAAGAGGCTGGCCGCCAGGATGCTCAAATCACACCCTGAACTTTGCCCGTCACTGACCGATCGTTGGCACAAAAAAGGCCAAGAGTTGGCCAAAGTGTGAATTTACCTGTCCGCTTTCACGAAGGCGTTATAACAAAAAAATGTGAAAGCAATTACTGTTTTTTAATGTCTATTGGGTTAGATTAATCACAGAACCATCATAAAGAGACCTCTGCATAAGTCGTGAATCATGTCAAACCAAGAGTAGGGCCCATGAGGGCAAGTTAAAAATCCTAAATTGCGGCGTCAGCAAACTGAGCAATAGCTAGCTATTACTTGCATTTGCTTCCTTGCCCTTTAGAATTTTAATTCTTTTTTTCAAAGACCCAGACTTATGCAGAGGTCTCATAAAAAAAGAAGGAGTCAAAATGTACAAACAACTGTCTGTCGCAGGATTTTTGGTATTGGGTGCCTGTGCCTCTGATCCGATCGATCCATTGGATCCCAACACCGATTTGGAGCGCGATCGTGTGCCGCAATGCCCCATTGGTTTCCACATCGAGCAGTCCACCAGCATCATTATCAAATCTGATGAAGATGACGAAGACAAAGGCCGCACCCAAACCGAATACAAATGCGTCCCAGATAAGTGATTCATGTGTGGTGCCTTTCATCTGGTTAAGGAGAAAAAGTCACTGGGTTTGATGTCTGCTTTGGGCACGCCTGAATTCACAGGCAAAGGCTTGTGTGTGCCGGCATCCACCATAGAAATTGTCCTAGAGACTGAAAGCGGAAGGCGATGCCAGCCAGCAAAATGGTGGTTGTTGCTGGGCAAAGATGGCAAACCCAATTACCAATATGCCACATTCAACAGCCGTTACGATAAACTGCGCAGCTCTTTTCTGACCAAAAAACCTTACCAAACCAGCCGCTGCATCATCCCAGCATCGTTGGTCATTGAGGGGCAAAATAAAAAGTACCACAGCATCACCGGAAAAGACCGCGCTTTGGCTTTGGGTGGTCTTTACAAAACCTACCAAGTGGGTGATGAAACCGTCACCACCGCCTCCATCATCACCTGTCCTGGTCACACAAAATGGACGGAATTTCATGCCAAATCAACCCCCTTGTTCCTCGATGTTGACGATACCGAAGGGATTGGCATGTGGTTGGATCCGACATTTAATCAAGTCGAGGCATTTGATGATTGGTTGACTGGACGCCTGCCTATCGATGTGGTGGTCACGCCGATGGCAGGGGCCCGGGACCTGACGGCTGCAGGCCCCAGTTTTCTCTGTGGTCGAGATTAACTCACGCCAAAGCTGAGAGGTGCTTGGCTTTTTCTTCGTCGGACAAAAAACTGGCTTCAAAACTGTTCCTGATCAGTGCTTTGATCTCATCATCACTCAAGTTCACTGCCGATTGCAATTGGGCAAAATTGTCATTGATGTAACCACCAAAATAGGCCGGATCATCAGAATTGATGGTTGCTTTCAAGCCATTGTCGAGCATGATTTTGATGGGGTGATTCTTCAAGTCATCAACGACGCACAGTTTCAAATTAGACAAGGGGCAAACGGTCAAGGCCAAGTCTTTGTCGACGATGGTGTTGACCAGTTCAGCATCATCGAGGCAACGGTTGCCATGATCGATGCGGTCCACATCCAACAAATCCAGTGCTTGCCAGACATACTCGGCGGGGCCTTCTTCGCCCGCATGGGCAACGATTTTGAAACCGTCTTTTTTGGCTTGAGCGAACAACCGTTGGTATTTTTCAGGCGGATGCCCGACTTCTGATGAGTCCAAACCGACACCGATGATTTTGTCCTTGTGGCGCACGATGTCTGGGTAAACATCAAACCCAGCTTGTTCGGGCAGGTGTCTGAGGAAACAAGCAATGATGCGGTAACTGATGCCCAGTTGTTGTTGACCGTCTTCAAAAGCACGGTGAAAACCATTGATGACGGTATCAAAAGCAATCCCTCGGTCGGTGTGAGATTGCGGGTCAAAAAAGATTTCAGTGTGGACCACGTTGTCTTCCTTGGCTTTGAGCAAATACGCCCATGCCAAGTCATAAAAATCTTGCTCGGTGATCAAAACAGCACAGCCTTGGTAGTAGATGTCCAAGAATTCTTGCAGGTTGTTGAAGTCGTATTTTTCTTTCAAAGCCTCGACTGACTCGTAGGGCAGTTGGATGTCATTGCGTTCAGCGATTTGAAACATCAGTTCGGGCTCGAAACTCCCTTCGATGTGCATGTGTAACTCGGCTTTGGGTAAGGTTTTGTATGGCATGTCATTGTTCCTTTAACTGGTGTGTGATGGCGGCTTTCATGATGTGGTAGGTCATGTTCTGTTCCAAGACACCCCGCACCCATTGGCTGCCGGCGCCGGTGGCATAAATGATGACGTCTTCACCCGAATGGGTCTCAGAATCCAAGGGCAGGGTGGCCGCTTGCTTGTAATCTTTGTGCTCGGTGTCGACATGGGTTAAATCGGGTCGTTGATCGCCGTTGATGTAGCCAGGCCCGTTGGCGTAACTCAATGTGGTCATGGGTTTCCCTTGATCGTCTTTTTGCAAGGCATCGCTGGGGTTGCCTTTGGCGTCGGGTACTTTGACTTTACCCAGGATGGGGTTGCCTTTTTGGGCATAGCCACTCATCGTCATGGTGTGTGAATGGTCGGCAGTGACCACGATCAAAGTGTTGTTCAAGTCCACTTTGGCCAAGGCCGCTTGCACCGCATCAGACAGGGCAACGGTGTCATCTATGGCTTTTTTGGCGTAGCCTGCGTGGTGACCATGATCGATGCGCCCGCCTTCCACAATGAGAAAATAAGGGCTGTCATTTTTACTCAACAAGTCGATGGTTTTGCTGGTCATGGCAGCCAAAGAAGGCTCGCCAGCCTCATCTTCAGCCCGATCAATCTCATACTGCATGTGGCTGCGCTCAAACAAGCCCAGCACATGGCTGGTGCTGTTGATGTCTATGGCATCAAATTGCGCTTGGTTCCAGACGTATTGGCCTTTGGGGTGCTTTTTCTGCCACACCGTGGTCAGGTCAGTGCCGTCTTGGCGTACCCCTTTTTTGTTTTTGTATTCGGGGTCTTTGGTTTTTTTGCTTAAAAAGTTCTTTCGCCCGCCACCCATGGCCACTTCGATGCCATCGCCTTCGGCATAATCAATCAGTTGTTTGGCGATGTCGGTGCAGGTTTTGCGGTACTTTTTCGGCATGTCACGGTCGGCTTCCCAGCCGCGTTTTTCTGCGTGGGCATAGGCTGCAGCCGGCGTGGCGTGGGTCAGTCGGGTGGTGGTGACGATACCGGTTTTCATGCCAGCCCGTTCGGCTTCGGTCAACAAAGAAGTCAAGCGTGGCACTTTGGGATCGCAAACACCGATTTGAACCGTTTCATCGACACTGATGGCGCCTGCTTTGGTTTTGATGCCTGTGATCATGGCGGTCATGGTGCCGGCAGAGTCTGGAGTTTGTAAGTTGGTGTTGTAGGTTTTTGACAAGGCCGTGTAGGGGAATCGTTCAAAGCTCAACAGGTTTTCTTCACCGGCTTGGCCTTTTGATTGTCCCTGATAAATGCGGGCGGCGGTGATGGTGGACAAGCTCATGCCATCGCCGACGAAAAAAATCACATTTTTGGCCTGTTCAGGGAAGGCAGCGTGGGCTTTGAGAGTGGCCAAGGTCGCTTGACCCTGCTGGTACCATGGGTTGTCACTGCTTTGGGCGACGCCGGTGGTCAACAAAGCAGCGGTGAGGAGCTTCAATGTGTTCATGTCAGTGTGTTGATGAAATGGTAAATGTTCATGAGTGCCAAGGCCAAGATCACCAACCAAGTGACCGATGTGCCCCAAAAGCGACCGAAACTTTTGCCTTTGGTGCGTGCCAGATCGATGCCATGGATGATGCGGGCCAGTACCATCAAGATACCCATGGCGTGTAACAACCAAGTTTCACCGCCATTGATTTCATAAATGGCGAACAAAAACACCGTGATGGGGACGTATTCGGTTGCATTTTGTTGGGCCCGAATCAAACGCAGGCCATGGGCTGAACCGCCGTCACCCAAATCAACCAGTTCGCTGCGGCGAAAGGCCACCACGCGGAAAGCCAGCCACAAAAGGACAATGGCCAATAGGGAACCATACAAGGCCGTTATAGTTAACATGTCATACCTCCTCTTTGAGTGTTTTGATGGGATTTGCAATGGCAAATCGGTTGTTTTCAGCTGCGATGGAAGCGACAGCGAAATCAGGGTCATGGGTGAAGAACAAGCGGTGTTTGGCCGCCATGTGGCGCTGTAAAAAAGCCGCTTTTTCGTCAATCAATTGTTCAGGGAATCGGTCATAGCCCATTGAGATCGGCACGTGCATCCAGGCCGAACCTGGAATCAAATCGGTGGCGAACACCAAATCGCCAATGATGCTGTGCATCAAACCAATGGTGTGTCCCTCAGAAAATTCAAAACGAACGGCATCGCCCAGCAAGCGGTGGTGGTCACCCTCAATGAAATGCAGCCGCCCAGATGCCTGCAATAATTCATGCAGCACAGGAATGAATGAAGCGCGGTCCCTCGGGTGTGGGTGGGTGGCGCGCTGCCAGTGCGTTTTGCCGACCAGGTATTCGGCGTTGGGAAACGCCAGTTGTGGCTTTTCCCCTTCAGCCCATGAGGTCAATAAACCGCCGGCATGATCGAAGTGCAAATGGCTCAACACCACCACATCGATGTCTTCCGGCTGAAAACCCAGTTCAGCCAAAGAACGCAACAACACGTGACCTTCTTGGTAGACACCAAATCGCTGTTTCAGCTTGGGTTCAAAAAAATCACCGATGCCGGTCTCGAACAGCACGTTCTTGCCATTCAAATCAGTGACCAACAGACCGCGACAAGCCAACTCCATGCGGTTGTGCTCATCGACATCGACCCAACGTGACCACAAAGCCTTGGGTGCGTTGCCAAACATGGCCCCGGCATCGAGTTTCTGCCGGTTACCTTCTACAGAATACATTTTCATCAAGGCATTTTAACGCATTCAAGTGGCGTTGATGAACAGAAATGTGATCAGTCAGCGGTCGTGAGAAAAAGCAAAATCCGTTGACAAAATGAGCGCGTGGGAGAATCATATCAGGTGTTGAACACACATGGGACCGATGAGCAAAGTCACCTTATTGAAGCCACAAGGCAGCTACAGTGAAATTCCTTTTTATTCAGGCAAAGTGTCGGCTGGATTCCCCGGCGTGGTGGATGAGCACATGGAGGATTCTTTGAGCTTGGACCGTTTGTTGATCAAAAACCCGGTCACCACTTTTTTTGCCAAAGTGGAAGGTGACTCGATGACTGGTGCCGGTATTTTTCAAAACGATGTGCTGGTCATTGACCGCTCACTGACGGCCAGTGACAAGGACATCGTGGTGGCCTTACTGAACAATGAGTTCACGGTCAAGCGTTTGCGCACACAGGGCACCTTGCGCCTGCAAGCAGAAAACCCCCATTATGCCGACATCCCCATCACGGGTGAAAATGAGCTGGTCATTTGGGGTGTGGTCACGGGTGTCGCGAGGTCGTTGAAATGAAGGTTTTTGCCCTGTGCGACGTCAATAATTTTTACGTTTCTTGTGAGCGCATTTTTCGCCCTGACTTGATCAACAGGCCGGTGGTGGTTTTGAGCAACAACGACGGCTGTGTCATTTCACGCTCCGAAGAGGTCAAGGCCCTGGGGATGAAGATGGCGGTGCCGTTTCACGAAGTGAAGGACCTGATCAAAAAGCACCGAATTGAATGGCTGTCGTCTAATTATTGCCTTTATGGCGACATGTCACAGCGCTTCAATCAGGTGCTGGACGGACATTGTGATCAAGTGGCCAGTTACTCGGTTGATGAGTCATTCATGTGCTTTCAGGGTTACCAACAGCCTTTGAGAACCATTGGCGAAAACATCATCAAAGACTTGAACC
>JAUHZH010000044.1 GCA_030426065.1 Gammaproteobacteria bacterium | reverse complement strand
GTGCCGAAACCTGCAAAGCGTTGATATTGGATGTGCAACTGAACCAAGCCACCTTGTTAAATCGTTGGGATTTTGAGTGGCAAGGAGAAGGGCAGTCAGCGCCTGAACTCAAACCACTGATCAAGGATCTGGCCCTGCAAGAAGGCGACGTCTTGAACACCCCCAAATACCAGCAGTTCAAGAGTGCATTGTTGAGCAAAGCCCAATCCCTGGGTTACTTGGACAGCCAATTCACTGAAGCCAACATCACGGTAGACGAGGCCAAGCACCAGGCTGACATCCGACTGGTGTTCGATACCGGGCCTTTGTATCATGTCGGTAAAATTGTCTTCAATCAAACACCACGTTTTTTGGATGAGGGGTTGCTACAAAACATGGTGCGCATCAAACCAGGGCATGTGGTCAAAAGTCGCGACATACAATTGCAACTGTCTGCCCTCAATGACAGCAACTATTTCAGCCAGGTGTCGTTAAAGAAAATCAACCGCACCAAGCAAAACCCAGATGAGTCGCCCAAAATCAATGGCTTGGCCACCGTCGATTTGTTGTTTGAAGTGCAACCGGCCAAACGCATTCACTACAGCATTGGTCTTGGGTACGCCACCGACACCGGACCGAGAACCACTTTAGAGTACCGCAATGATCGGGTGGGTAAACGGGCATGGCAATTCAAATCACAAGCCAAAATGGCGCAAACCAATCAAGATTTGAGTTTTCGTTTGAAAATCCCCAGCAAAGACAAGCCCTTGAACCAATGGTATTTGGTGGATTTGGGTTATCTTTTTGAAGACATCGATCGCAAACAACAGGAAACCGATAAAATCAGCATCAGCCAAAACAGAAGTTTTTCTGAACATTGGCAGAATGCCAATTTCATAGACATCACCAATGAACGGTTTGGCTTCAAAGGTGAAGAAAAAACACGGTCACTGGTCTTCGTACCTGGTGTCACCTGGACTTGGCGCAAGGCCGATGACTGGATCAAAGCAAGGCAAGGTGTTCGGGTGGAAATGACTTTACAGGCCGCAGATGAAGCTTTGTTATCGGATGTGTCGTTTGTTCAAGCAGAGTTCAAAAGCAAATTCATCCATGGTGTGGGGGATCGCAGCCGGATGATTTACCATGCCCAATTGGGTGCCACGCACGTCAATGATTTTGACAAACTGCCGTTCAGTTACCGTTTTTACTCTGGCGGTGATCGCACCATCCGTGGTTATGATTACGAAAGCCTCTCTCCTGAAGATTTGAGCGGCGATTTGATCGGTGGCAAGCACGTGGTTTCAGCCGGTGTGGAATTTGAATATCAAATCAATGACCGATGGTCTTGGGCGGTGTTCACTGATGCGGGCAATGCGTTCAATGACGATTTTGAAGTCAAGCAGTCTGCTGGTCTTGGCATCCGATGGCTGTCTCCACTGGGTCCCATTCGCTTGGATGCTGCTCGGCCTTTGCATGATGACGATGCCTCCGGGGTCAAGTTTCATTTCACCGTAGGGCCTGATTTTTAATGAAAAACATCATCAAAAAAACATTGAAACTCAGTGTTTTACTGCTGTTATTGCTTGTGTTTTCTTTACTGTTTATATGGCACACCCAATCGGGCACCCGGTGGGCTTTGGGTTTTGTCACCAAGCGTTGGTTGCCTGAGTTGAGCTATGCTTCGGTGTCAGGCACGTTTTCGAGTGACTTGTCTTTTACCTCATTGAAGTATCAGGACCAAGGAATCGACATCACTGCCGATCAAATCAAATTACTTGGCTTGTCTTATCAATGGTTGGCGCCCCAATTGTCACTGAAAGCACTGGAAAACAATCGGTTGTCCATCGCAGTCAAAGAATCTCCAACTGACGCAAAACAACCCACACTGGACAATCGTTGGGAAGGTTTTGCCTTGCCGCTGGCATTGGATTTGGAACAAATTAGTATCAACACCTTGGTGTGGCAAACGGGCGATGAACCCATTGAGGTGAATGACATCCACACCAGACTACTGGCCAAGGATGACCATTGGCAAGTGCGTGATTTGTCATTCCATGTTTTTGACACCGGTTGCCAGCTGTCATTGGATGCGGTCACCAATCCACAGTTGCCAATGGAAATCGGAGCCACTTGTCAATGGGCCCAGGATGGGCGCCAGGTGATAAGCCAATGGGGTGTTAAAGGTGATTTGAAACAGCTTCGTTTGGATGCCGAGCACCAGATCAATGGCCCAGAAGTTAAGGGGACATTGACATCAAATGGTAGCGTGTCGAATTTACTCATTAAACCTGATTGGCAATTGATATTGGCATCCAATCGGATGGATGTCTTTCATCAGTCCCAGCAGTATGAGTTGACCGATTGGACTTTGGCTGCCACAGGTCAAGGAGATCAGTTTAAATTGAACAACGACGTCAATTTGACCTTGAATGGCCAACAACCGGCCAACTGGAAGTGGCAAGGTGAGGGTGATTTCAATCACTTGAACCTGAAGCAAATGACGTTGGCAGGTGCCCCTGGATTGATCAGTGGCGAAGCCAACCTTCAGTGGTTTCCTAATTGGCAAGTGGGTGCTGTATTGGCCATGAACGCTTTGGACACATCGTGGCTGCATCCTGCTTGGCCTGGCCAGGTCGATGCCAACATCACGGTACAAGCCCAAGAAGGGAGCGCAGACCATTGGTTTGTGGACGTTCCCAGTTTCAAAATCAAAGGGCAGTTGAAGCAAGCACCGATTGATCTGGAAGCAACCGCACGCTGGCCATTGAGTGGCGCCATTGAAGGCCAAGGTGTGTTTGACTGGGGATCAAACACAGGATCCTTCACGCTCAACCATGGTGGTGTTGGTAATGGCGATTGGACATTGGATGCCACTTTGGACTGGCAACAGCTGAAATTGCTGAATCAAGACCTCACCGGTACCCTCAAAGGCCTGGTAAAAGCCAACAACAAGCGCAATCAATTGGATCTGTCTGGACAATTGGAGTTGGGTGATTTGAAATGGCAAGAAACTGCTTTGTCTCGCTCTCAACTTCGGTTCTCAGGTGACCCCAATGGGGCTTTGTCCATGGATGTGGAGGTTGAAGGTCTGGCCATTCAAGGGCAAATGATTGACCAAGGCAAAATCACAGTCAACGGGACGGTGGATGCGCATCAGGTCACCGTGCAAATGGAAGGACCCGAATGGCACAACGACATGGCATTCGATGGGCGGTACATGGAACAGCAGGGTTACCAGGTGCAATTGAAACAACACCAAATGAAACTGAAAACCATCAACAAACAATGGCAATTAGAACAACCCACGGCCATTGGATGGTCATCCAAAGGCTTGGCATGGAGCAAAAGTTGTTGGCAGCCGGCCGATGGAGTTGGGCAGTTGTGTTTGGAATGGGGTCATGATGGCAAGCAACAGTCCCAAGGACAAATCAACTTGAGTCAATTTGACTTGGAACCTTGGCAATTTTTGATGCCCCAAGGATTTAAGCTTGATGGTGAAATGAACGGCGGCGTGACTGTGCAATGGCAATCAGATGATGTCAACATCGATGGTGAAATGTCTGTTGAAAAGGGTCATTGGATCACGCAACCATTCAACGTGAATCAAGAAAAAGTCGCTTTCACGCACTTTACCGTCACTGGACGCCAAGTCAATGACGACAGTCAATTTGATATAAAGTTGGCATTGGAAGACGGGTCGTATTTGAACTTGAATGCCCACTTACATCCTGATGAACAATTGGGTTTGACGGTCAGTGGTGGTTACCAAGCCCACATTGGCAACAATGCCATGATTGCTGAATTGTTTGATGAAATCAAGTCAATGGAAGGGCAGTTACACATTGAAGGGCGCATTCAAGGGCCCATCACAGAGCCACAATTGGCCGCCAAAGTTGAATTGCTTGAAGGGGCATTGTCGCTGCAATCGGTCGATGTGCCTTTGCAGCATGTGGTGGTCATCATCAACAGCCACAAAGACAAAACTTACCTTTTCAAAGCGGCTGCTCAAGCGGGTGAAGGACAAGTTGAATCGGAAGGCACCGTGTTCATTGATTGGGGTGAGTCGTTGGATTGGCAGATTGATTCTTCTCTCAAAGGTGATGCGTTTCAGGTTGCCAACAGCAGTGAATTGACCTTATCTGTGACACCCAATTTGAAAATCATGGCCAAACCAGAACAAACAACCGTTCAAGGTGATTTGTTGGTCAATCAAGGCCACATCAAAATCAATAAAGTCGCCAATGGCATCGCCACACTGCCTGATGAAGTGGTGATCAAAGACCAAGTGGTTGCAACGTCAGTACATGCCATTTTAGTTGATGTCCAGACCAACATCGAAGACGATCTACCATTGGAAATTTTGGGGTTGAAAGCCAAATTGAGCGGAGCCTTGCACCTCAGCAATTCGGCCAGCGATCCCAGCATCAAAGCCACAGGCACCTTGTATTTGAAAGACGGGGTTTATCAAATATATGGCCAATCTTTACAACTGAGTCAAGGTTTGTTGTTGTTCGATGGTGATCTGGCTAACCCCAGCCTACAAATCAGGGCCGAACGGGTGATCAACAGTGACCAAACCGTGGGTGTCAAGATTGAAGGTCCCGTTGAAGATTTCAAAACCACCCTGTATGCCACGCCGGCTTTAAATGAGGCCGAAACCCTGTCGTATTTGGTCACCGGTTATGGCTTGGAGGGGTTGACCGGTGATGAACAGTCTGAAGCCATGGCAGAAGCGGTGTTGATGATGGGTTTGCAACACAACAGTGAGTTGATGGAAAACTTGAAATCGAGTTTGGGCATCGATGTGTTCAATGTGTCCAACCAAGGTGACATGGGTGCCACACTTGAAGCCGGTAAAAACTTCGGTAAAAAACTGTTCGTGGGTTACAACCAAGGCTTGTTCAAGCACATCGGTTACTGGCTGATCAGGTACAGGATCAATGACAAACTGCACCTCGAAACCCGCCAAGGAGAAGAGCAGTCAGTGGACTTGGTGTACCGACGCGAGAAAAAGTGATTCAGAACAAAGGCTGAAAGGCTGTTCTGGTTGTGATAAAAAAATCGACAAATTTGAGTCTATTTATCTGGCATTTCAGCCAAAAAACCTCCTTTTGATGTGCATGTGTTTGATTTCATGGTCAGCTTGATGCAATCGGCAAAAAAAGGATGAAAATTAACCTATAATGTGGTCATGAAAAACCCACAACCACAAGAAATAACCTCTATTCTGAATTCGCTGCAGTTAGAACCTGACCGGGTCGACGAAGAAGTCCTCAAACAGCTGTATTTTGAACTCAAAAAAATGGCGGCTTACCTACTCAAAAGTGAATCAACGGCCCACACCTACCAAGCAACGGACTTGGTCAACGAAGCCTACCTCCGATTGTCTTCTAGTTCAGAACTGGAATGGCAAGATAGAGACCACTTTTTTTCAACAGCTGTACTGTCCATGCGAAGGGCCTTGGTTGACCATGCCAGGAAAAAAACCGCCGGCCGGCGGATACCCAAGAAAATGATGAACGCCATGGAGGACTGGGCGCACGTTGGTGCAGATGAAGACATCACCCAAATCGTACAGGTGGATGATGCGCTCAATGAATTGGTTAAACTCGATGAGTTCCAGGCAAAAATCGTTGAACTGCGATTTTTCACAGGATTCAATGAAACTGAGATAGCAAGAATCATGGATGTGTCGCGCAGCACCATCCAGCGTGAATGGCGCATGGCCAAGATGTGGCTGCACAATTATTTGTCAACAGCACAGTGATACCGTTCAGTCCAGAACAATACCAGCAAGTCAAAGCCATCTTGAACCAAATCATGGATTTGCCTACTGGTGAGCAACTGGCCATGGCAGCACAGCTGTGTGACAGAAACGATGAATTGTTGGCACGAGTAAAACAGATGCTTGATGCCGACCGACCTGATTTCATGGCCTCGTCGGCTTTGGATGTTTTTGCCTTGGAAGAAAGGCCAGACGTACCTGAAGTCATCAGCCAATACCATTTGGGAGAGCGAATGGGCTCTGGTGGCATGGGTGAAGTGTATTTGGCGCAGCAAAAAGCGCCAGCCAACCGACAAGTGGCGATCAAGCTGCTGAAACCGCTGATTAACCAAACCCAGCTGGAAGAAGAGTGTCATGTCATGGCACAACTCAACCACCCGAACATCGCCACTTTGTACGAAGTAGGCCACTGGTCAGAAGGTCATTTGTTCATTGCCATGGAATACATTGATGGTGATGACATTGTGCAATGGTGTCAAAACAACCAACTCAGCCACTTCCAAAGAATCAGGCTGTTTCTACAATTGTGTCATGGCATCGCCTATGCTCATGAAAAAGGGATCATCCATTGTGACATCAAGCCCAACAACGTCATGGTCACCAACATTCATGACAAACCGGTGGTGAAAATCATTGATTTTGGCATTGCACAAGGGCTGGACAACCCAGCAGAAAACCGCCATGTCTCTGGTACCATCAACTATTTGGCACCTGAGGTGCTTGACAAGAACAACAAACCCTTGGCAGACACCCGCCGTGACATTTATGCCATGGGTGTGCTGTTACATAAGCTGCTTGATGACTGTGTGGTTTCACGAGATTTACTAGCCATCATTGAAAAATCCACTGCAAATGAACCCAGCATGCGTTATGCGGCAGTCCATGCCTTTGTGGATGACATCCACCGGTTTTTTGACCAAAACCCCGTTTCGGCTCGAAAAGCCACATGGGCCTATACCAGTGGCTTATTCATCAAGAGGCGATTGGGAACCGTGCTGTTTTCATTGGCCTTACTGATTACAGTGGCCGGAGGCTATTGGTTTCAAAGGCAACAGGCCATTTTGGCTTCTGAGCAAGCCCTTTTGGCCAAACAGGCACAGAGCGAAGCCGAAGAAATGGCCACTTTTTTAACCGGCTTGTTTGACGTGGCCAATCCTGAGAAAGGGCGTGAAACGGCGGTCACGGCAGAAGAGTTGCTGCACAACGCCAAAGAACAGTTGCTGGCCATTGAGCAGCCGACCTTGTCGGACGCCCGATTCATGCACACCGTTGGTTCCATCTTGATCCGCATGGACCAGTTCAATGACGCCGAATCCTTGATTGAACAGTCATTACTGGTCAAACGCCAGGATTTGGAACCCAATGATGATGAGGTCATCGCTGGTTTGAGTCAATTGGGGTTGATCCATCGGAAAACCCTGGATTACGACCAAGCCGAAAAAATCTTGTTGGACACCATCGAGTTGGCCAAAACCCAGGATCCTGTCAATTTGGAACAGCTGGCCTTTGCCCACAACCACCTGGGTAATGTCTATAACCTAACGAAACAGCCTGACAAAGCCATTAAGCAACATTTGGCTGCGATTCGTTTGCGTGAACAATCAGGCGATCGCAAACATCTGGCAGACTCATATAACAATTTGGGAGTGGCTTACCGACAGCAAAAAAATTGGATGGCAACCGCCAAACACATGAACCAAGCCTTGGACATCTATTTAGAAGTTTACCATGCCGAGCACCCTTTCATCGCTGCCATTCAGCACAACTTGGCATACATTGAAGAGCAGGGCTTCAATTGGCATGAGGCTGATCAAATGCTCAAGCAAGCGATTCAAACCTGGAAAAAAACCTATGGCCCAACCCATGGCAACACTTTGACAGGGATCACCAACCAAGTGAAGTTTTACCAACGTCGGCATCGCTTTGTTGAAACGGTACCCATTTTATATTCGGTGATGGACCACTTGGCTGCTGAACAAGCTGTGGAAAAGCAAGCCGGATTTTTGAGCTTTTTGGGTAAAAGTCAAGCCCACATGGGACAGACTGAATTAGCCCATGCGTCGCATCGACAAGCCATTGAGTTGATCAATGGGGTGGATTTACAAGATGTGCGCTTACCAGCCAAGTTGCATTACCGTTATGCTGAATCATTTCTTGAATTGCGTGAGTATGCCGCTGCTGCCGAATACATTAAACATGCTCAACAAGCCTTGTCTGATTTGCCTGCATCTCACAATTTGCACTTGTACTTGACCAATTTAATGGCTAAGGTCAAATGGCTCCAAGGTGACACTGCATCAGCCAAGTCTTTGTTTCAGACTGTACTGAATTTCAACCAACCTGACAACACCAGAAATCAGACCGAGCAGGTCACTGCTTTGTTGGGTTTGGGGCAGGTTAACCGCGCATCATTTGATTTGGAAAAAGCCACAGAATATTTGTCTCGGGCATTGGCTCTGAATGTTCAGGTCAATGGTAATCAACACAAAATCAACGGTGTCATCTATGCTGAGCTGGGTCTGGTTTTTCATGACTTGGAACAAGCTGAGCGGGCTGAGGATCACCTGAAAAAGGCGCTCCGCATTCAACAACAGGCTTTGCCTGCCAATCACCCAGATTTGTTGGCCACCCAGGCCAGCTTGGATCGTGTCTTGAAATCTCAATGAATCCGCATCGTGGCCAGCCAAGTGCAAATCGCTGATCCTCAGTGGATGCAGCTGGACAGCTGATCTTTCACCCAAAGAAATTCGTTTTTTTAAAAAATTGAATCATTTCAAACCATTGTCACGCTTTGTGTGATTGAAGCAGTTAACATCAGTTTAATACCATGAAAAAACAACACCATTTCCGATCAGTCTTTTTCTTTTTGACTTGTGCTGTGGCTGCCAGCCAAGCCATGGCAGGCACCACAGCATGTATTGGCATCACGCCTGGTAACTGGAGCAGTCCAGGGTCCTGGTTGTGTACCACATCCAGTGGGATACCTGAAGCCGACACCAATGTACAGCTGGGTGCAGACATCACTTTGGATGTTGATGCCTCAATCAATTCTTTGGAAATCAGCAATGGTGTTACCTTGTTGGTGGCCAACAGTCCATCGGGGCTGACTTTGAACATCGGCAGTTCAGGCAGCGACATCAATCAAGGTCAAATCAACTTGTTGGGCGATTTGAGCATTCAGTCCAATGGTTTTTTGGAAATGGGGTTGGTTGATGGTGGTTTTGCTTTGAATCTACAAACGACAGGATCCATTGACTTGGATCAAACCATCGGTGGTATCACACCTTTATCATCCATCAGCCTGGATTCAGACATCAACATCACCACCGTTTCGGCGAATGTTACCACCTCAGGTGCACAGACATACCATAACGTCTTGGGTCTGAATGATGACATTACATTGACCGCCGGTGAGGTGAACTTGTATGACAAAGTTGAATCACATACGGGCAATGCCACAGGGTTTAATCTGGTCATTGATGGTAATGTCAACATCTTCAACAACACCGGTGTCAGGGCCCAGCAAGGGAATCGTGGCAATCAACTCAATCTGTTGGGTTTTACGGTCAATGGCACCACACTCATTGATTCAAAAGGGCCTGTCAATGTGATTACCGATGGCAAGCAAGAATATTTTGGTGCCATGACCATCACCGCCGACACCACCTTTGAAAGCACTGGTGGCAGTTTATTGAAGTTTTGGGAAGACATTGATGCCAGCGGACATCACTTGGTGTTCAACACCAGTGGCAACACTTATTTCACTGATGCCAACTTTTTGGGGGATGTGATCATCCAGGCTGCCAGTGTCACCACCGATGCAGGAGGTACCACGGTGGTCGAATTTCGGGCCGATTTTCAAGTCAACAGCGACGACACCGCCACCACTTTCAACGACGCGGTAAGAATAGGACCCAGTACTTTCATGGAAGTCAACCAAACGGGCGCAGCTGATACGGTGTTCAATGACCAGGTGTTTCAAACCAGCGGTGGCCAAAAATACCTTGAAGTCAATGACGTCAGTGGTCAAACCATCTTCAATGGTGACGTGTTTCTGGGGAGTTTGATCACTAATGACGGTGCCGGAGATGACGTCACCATCATCAACACGGCCAGCATCACTATGGATCAAGGGGCTTCTAAC
>JAUHZH010000431.1 GCA_030426065.1 Gammaproteobacteria bacterium | reverse complement strand
AGGCAATGCGTTGACTGTCGGGGCTCCAACGAAACCCATCCTGAATGCTGAATTCCTCTTCATACGCCCAATCAAACAACCCGTTGATGAGGGTGTCAGAAGCATCCGTGGTCAGGGCGGTGATTTCACGGCTGTTCAGGTCTTGGACATAGATGTTGTTGTGATAGACATAGGCAAAGTGTTGTCCATTGGGCGAAAATTTGCCAAACATCATTTGGCTTGGGTCGGCATTTTCTGGCCCCAGCTGCCACAAATCCCCTTCCCCACCATGCGCATCAAGATTCAAAACCCAATACTCACCACGGGTTTTGTCGCGCCAAACATATTCTGCTCGGGTGTAAATCAACAACCGTTTTTTGTCCTTAGACCAAACATAGTCATCCACTGGCAAGGCATTTTCAGCACCGTTGGGCGTCAGTTGTGCCAAGCTGATCAAAACAGTGCGTTCCAATGTCGCCGGATCGTATTGAACGATTTCTTCATACAATTTAATGTCATCACCGTAGCGGTCTTTTTCTAACTCAACATCTTCATAGCCCTTGGCCGTTTCAAGCGCGGTGAAACTGGCACCGTCATCGGCCCAGCGCACCACACCCGGTCTTTTGGCGTTGTATTCCCAATCTTGGTATATCGCTTCATTGCTTAACAGCAAACCATCAGTGGCATTTTTCATGTCGCTTTTCTCCTGTATGCTTGAGCAAGCCACCACTGAAAACATGGCTGCAGCGGTGACGCTTTTTTGAACCATCTTGTTGAATTGTTTCTTCATGATTGGGATAACTGCTGGCGTTTAAAAAGCCATTATTCTAATGTTTTTTAGAGACCTTTGCATAATTCTGGGTCTGAGGAAAAAAGAATAAATATCGGGCTGATCAAGGCGAAAAATGCGTCGAATACGCCGTTATTTGCAATTTTTTCAACGCAGAGCAGCCCGATATTTAACTTTTTAACTTGATTCATGAATTGTGCAAAGGTCTCTTTTAATCACATCGTTGCAAAAATCATGAAAAAGTACATTTCAAATTGAGCTAATCAATCACCATTTTTTGAGTTTATACTCCATACCATCGATGGTAAAATACGCGCCATGAGAAAACAGGCAGACAATTGGTTGGATTTGGCATTGGTTGAACTGGACCGAGGTTTGAAAACTTTGACCCATCGGAGTGATGCTCAATCGCCTCGACCGGGCGCCAGTGAAGCCGAAGTGACGATGAGCGAAGCGCGTAAACAACACACCATTGGCCTGATGCGCATCAACCACACTGGTGAAGTCTGTGCCCAAGCTTTATACAAGGGTCAAGCCATGTTGGCCAAAGACCCCAGCACACGAGCTCATTTACTCGAAGCCGCCGCTGAGGAACAAGACCATTTGAACTGGTGCCAAGTGCGATTGGATGAATTGGGCGGCAAGCCTTCCCTCACCAACCCCTTCTGGTATGTCCATTCTTTTGTCTTGGGTGCCGTGGCAGCACGGTTTGGGGACCCGGTGAGTTATGGCTTTGTCATCGAAACCGAGCGACAGGTTGAGAGCCATTTACAAGAACACATTGATGACATTGGCGAATCTGATCCCAGGTCATTGCGGATTTTGCAACAGATGCAAGCCGATGAAATCAGGCACGGAGAAAACGCCCAATCAGCCGGTGGCGTTGAACTACCCAAACCCATCAAAGGTGCCATGACAGCGATGTCAAAATTGATGAAAACAATCAGTTACAGGATTTAATCATGAGTGAACAGCAGATAGAAAGGGAGTCGATGGAATTCGACGTTGTGATTGTGGGCGGCGGACCATCAGGTTTGGCCACCGCGTGCCGTTTGGCACAATTGTCTCAAGAACATGGCAAAGACTGGCAAATCGCTTTGGTAGAAAAAGGATCTGAAATCGGTGCACACATTTTATCTGGTGCAGTGGTGGAAACCGGCGCTTTGACCGAACTGTTCCCTGACTGGAAAAACATGGGCGCACCTGTGAAAACCGAAGTCACTGATGATGAGTTTCATTACTTGCGCGGCTTGGACAAAGG
>JAUHZH010000043.1 GCA_030426065.1 Gammaproteobacteria bacterium | reverse complement strand
ATGGAGCACCGGCTTCTATGGTGAAGGGCGTGCGGCCGCCATCAATGTCATCGATGGCGAATTTGTTGGCACCACCATTGGAAGAATCATTGATGGTGATTTGCCAATCGTTGGTTGGGAAGCTGGCTGAGTTACTGGTGTCCTGGAATTTGATGCGCAAGTTGTTTTCTTTCAAGCGAATGGTGTCAAAGCCGAAAGATTCGCCGTTGACACAATCTTGTCCAACACACAATGACCCATCGACAATCAGGTCATCAAGGATTTGCTGATCATCAGTGGCATCTTCATCTTGGTCATTGACGAATTGACCGCCCTTGATGGAGAACACGCCCGAGTAAAGGTTGCTGTTATTGACGGGTTTGCTGTCTGCCGTACGGATTCTCTTAACAGCTGTGGTCTGAATGACTTGGTATTTGTACTGACCGTCAGCCAGGGCGCCCATGCCCAAGTCCTGAGCGGTCATGGCAAACACTTCTGCGTGATGTACTGGCATTGATTTGACCTGACCGTTGGGCAATTTGATTTCCAGCTGATAAGTGAAAGCTGGGTTCAAGCCGCCGATTTCGATTTGGTTATTGAAGGCCAAAACGTCAGGTTGAGCGACCGCAACACCGGCCAAAGACATGGTCAGTGCGCAAGATAAAATGGTTTTTTTGAGTGTCATGTTTTTTCCCCTGTATGTGAAGTAATAAATGAATCATGTTACACATTAATGCCTTGGCTGTCATTGAAAAAATCGCCATTAAGGGGTCATTGGGTTTGAAACATGGAAAATAACAAGTCGACTCGATTTTGGGTTTAAAATGCTGTTTTTTGCTGACAAAAATTATCATGGCGAACAATACACTGTACCTGGTTGATGGATCATCCTATTTATTCCGTGCTTTTTTCTCACCGGGGTTGAATCGGTTGCAAAGTGAGAAAAAGCATCCTACTGGTGTGATGTACGGTGTGACCAACATGCTTCAACGGATGTTGGATGAATACCATCCAGATTTCATGGTGGTGGTTTTTGACGCGAAAGGCAAAACGTTCCGCCATGACATGTATGATCAATACAAGGCCAATCGCCCACCGATGCCGGATGAATTGCGGATGCAATTGGAGCCCACCAAAGCCTTGATCAAGGCGATGGGCATTCCGATGTTGGAAGTGCCTTATGTGGAAGCCGATGATGTCATTGGCACCTTGGCCAAAAAAGCGGAAAGTTTGGGTGTTTCGACTTTGATTTCTACAGGCGATAAAGACTTGGCACAGTTGGTGTCTAACCACGTGACCTTGGTCAACACCATGACCGATGTGGTCTTGGATGAAGATGGCGTGATGGAAAAGTTTGGTGTCAGGCCAGATCAAATCATCGATTACTTGGCCTTGATTGGTGACACTTCGGACAACATCCCTGGCGTTCAAAAAGTGGGGCCAAAAACAGCGGTTAAATGGCTGGCTGAGTACGACACAGTGGACAACATCATCGCCCATGCCGATGACTTCAAAGGCAAAATCGGGGAATACCTGCGTGAAGGGATTGACCAGCTCAAGCTGTCACGCGAACTGGTCATCATCAAAGAAGATTGTGAGGTTGATTTCAAACGAGGTGATTTTGCTTTGGGGCCCAAAGACATCCCTGCACTCAACACCATCGGAACCGAATACAGCATGAAGCGCTTTGCCAATTTGGGGGCAGATGAGGCAGAAGAGCCGGTCGCCAAGAAAGCCATAGAATACACCTGCATCCAAGACATGGACACTTTGAAGTCATGGATGAAAGACATCAAGAAAGCCGGATTGGTGGCTTTTGATTTGGAAACCGATTCGCTCAACCCCATTGGCGCCAACATCATTGGCATGTCTTTTGCCTGTGAGCCAGAAAAAGCGGCCTATGTGCCAATCGCACACAATCCCCTGTTCAATGAAGGGGCTCAACAACTGCCCTTACAAGATGTCCTGGATGTGGTGGTACCGGTGTTGCAGTCCGTCACTTTGATTGGCCAACATTTCAAGTACGACCTCAACGTGTTGTCGAATTATGGCATCCAAATAGACAATTTGGCCTACGACACCATGCTCGAATCTTATGTGTTGAATGCCACTGGTGGGCGTCATGACATGGATTCTTTGGCGATGCGTTTCCTCGATGAGCAAACCACAAAATACGAAGACATCTGTGGCAAAGGTGCCAAACAAATTCCTTTTGCTGACGTCAGCATCGCAGCAGCCACCCATTATGCGGCCGAAGATGCCGACATCACCCTGCGCTTGCATTTGGCCATCTGGGAACAGTTAGCAAAAGAGCCGCAAGTCAAGGTGTTCAATGAGGTTGAAATGCCCGTGGTGCAGGTTTTGGCTGCCATGGAGCAAACCGGTGTCACCTTGGATGCCCAAACATTGAAAGAACAGAGTCAGTCCTTGGCTAAGTCCATGGAGTCTTTGGAAGCCAAAGCCCATGAGTTGGCCGGTAAACCTTTCAATTTGGGGTCGCCCAAACAATTACAGGAAATCCTGTTTGAAGAACAGGGCTTGCCGGTGCTGAAAAAAACACCCAGTGGCCAACCGTCGACCGCCGAAGACGTGCTTCAAGATTTGTCTGCGGATTATGAATTGCCTTCGACGATTTTGTCCTACCGTTCCTTAAGCAAACTGAAGAACACCTACACCGACAAGTTGCCATTGGAGATCAACCCCAAAACCGGGAGGGTTCACACCTCTTATCACCAAGCCGTGGCCATCACCGGTCGTTTGTCGTCCAACAACCCCAATTTGCAAAACATCCCCATCAGAACCGAAGAAGGGCGAAAAGTCAGGACCGCCTTTGTCGCACCAGCCGGGTGGCAGGTCATGGCGGCGGATTACTCGCAAATCGAACTGCGCATCATGGCGCACTTGTCTCAGGATGAAAGCCTGTTGAAAGCATTCAAAGAAGGTGTCGATGTCCACAGCCAAACGGCTTCACAAGTCTTTGACACCCCCTTGGATGAAGTCACTGGCGAACAACGCCGTGCCGCCAAAGCCATCAATTTTGGCTTGATGTATGGCATGAGCGCTTTTGGCTTGAGCAAACAGTTGCACATCAGCCGCAAAGAAGCCTCCAATTACATGAAGCAATACTTTGCCCAATACCCCAAGGTCAAAGGATTCATTGACGGGATCAAAGAGCAAGCCGCAGAGCAAGGTTACCTCGACACGGCATTTGGTCGCCGTTTGTACTTCCCCGAAATCAACAACCGCAATGCCCGCGTGAGGGCCGGTGCCGAACGCGCAGCCATCAACGCGCCAATGCAAGGCACCGCCGCCGACATCATCAAGAAAGCGATGATTGCGGTATACAATGAAGTCAAAAACGCCGATGACATCAAAGTCGTGATGCAAGTCCACGACGAACTGGTCTTCGAAGTCAAAAAAGAAACCGCTCAAGATTGGGCCGAAAAGGTCAAGAACACAATGGAATCGGTGGTTGAATTGTCGGTTCCATTGGTGGTGGATTATGGGATTGGGGAGAATTGGGACGAGGCCCATTAAGTGATTGCTCCGCAAGCACTTCTTATTTAAAGCGGCTGAGGTACTTTTCAAATTATGATGCATCAATCCGCTTTTAATAAACCGTACTTGCTTCGAAGGCGTTAATGAGTCGCCCTGTAAGGCTCGCAGGCTCGCCAAGGGTCGACATGGCACCGATCACTTGGGTTCTATCCGGCAGCTGTGTGGTTTGTGGTTCATCATTTTATTAGGCTGGCCTACATGGATGTAGGTCTGTCACGAGAGCAGGAGCGGAAGTGACGTATGATTGGTATGATAGGAAAAAATTAAAAGGTCATACCAATCAAAAAACCGTAACCTTTTCGGAGGCTTAAATGAGCCGCCCTGTTAGGCTCGCGGGCTCGCCAGGGGTCGGCATGGCACCGATCATTTGGGTTCTATCCGGCAGCTGTGAGGTTTGTGATTTATTGCTATGATAGTTTCTGAATTAACAGTTATGTCAATCTTGTACTCCCTTAAAGCGCCTACTTTGGGTCCCAGTGAGATGCGAGCATAAAAAATCGTATTGAGCACAGAATTAATGTTTATGTTTGACAGGTAAATACCATGGAGAAGCCATTTTCAGATGATGAATTCAGTCAAATGCTTGAATTGATTCAAGTGTTTTCAGAATGCGAGATGGATCAATTTGCAATGTGGAAAATACCATCCAAATATGGCGATGTTTTTATTCAATTAGCACGTAGCCCTCAGATAAAAGCCAGTGAGTATGTCGACATGTCAGTACTATTAGATGAGAAGTCGAATAAGGCGGAGTAACAATGTTTAAGCCACAAAATTTTGCCGGTGGTTTTAAAAAAGTGAGTAAACCTGTTTTTTGGGGGTCAAAATTTCTTATTACTATCAACCAAGCTTTCTTATCCAAATGAATGAGTTAAATACTATTAGAGGGTAAAGAGATTGTTTTTAGGAAATTCAAAAAATGATTAAACCGGATAAGCGATTGGTTTTCTTGTTGCTTTTGATGTCAGTGGGAGCCAACGGAGCCGACAGTACATGCTTTGGTACCACATCCAATGGGCGATTGGAGGGTGGGGTGGTTTTGCCTTTGGCGGGTGAGAATTTTGAGGTTTACAGTGTGCTGGGTGCGGGTTTGGGGCGCACTTTTGTGCATTCTGAGGTAAAGAAGGTGGTGTTGGGTGCTTATGAATCATTGAACCGGACTTTGCCCAAGAAAAAATTCAAATACGCTGAAACGGGTTTTCAGACGGGCGGCAAGTTCAAACCGCACAAAACCCATCAAAATGGTCTGTCTGTCGACTTCATGACCCCAGTGATAAACAAGCAAGGCGAATCGGTCCATTTACCGACCCATGCGATGAATAAGTTTGGTTATGACATTGAATTCAATGGCCAAGGTGTTTTCAAGGACTTGAGCATTGACAATGAAGCCATGGCTGCCCATTTGGTGGCTTTACATCAAGAGGCCAAAAAGCATGGGCATGACATTTGGCGCGTGATTTTTGACCCCAAATTACAGCCGAATTTATTCGCCACTTCATGGGGCGAATATTTAAAGAAACACATCCAGTTTTCTAAAAAGCCCGCTTGGGTTCGGCATGATGAACATTATCATGTGGATTTTGCTGTTCCTTGCGAGGCAATTGCCACTTAAATTGAACCATTTTAGATTCTCTTTGACCAAAAACACTCGGAAAACAATTCAGGCAAAAGCATGATTAAAAAGTGGATTTTGAGGGTCGTGTATTTTATCGCGATCTTGGCGTTGATGATTTTACCTGTGTTCCCTACGACACATGATTTCTCAGACGTCGAAAGGATTGAAATTGAGGTTTCAGATTATTTGTCGAATGATGACTGGCCCAATAAAAAATGGATGGTCTCTCAAATAGGAGATTCAGGAAGGGGTCGTTACCTCCGGGTTCTGGATACACAAGAGGACATCTCAGCGCTTGAGCAAATGCTGGGTACAACTTGGGATGGTGCTTTCCCACAAAATTCGCATGAAAGGAAGACGCTCATGGCTGAAATCATCATTCACAGAGAAGGGGAAAAAAAAGAATGCCTTCTTTTCACTGAACGCCAGTGGGGTAAGTCTGGAAAAACGGATGCACTGTTTCTGGAGAAGTTCAGGAACTTGATGCGGTGATTTGCATGCCCACAAGTGCCTGTGCTGCTTTGAGCAGTATAATGTGTTTACTTTATCAAACGGGTGAATCATGTTAACTGACCTGACACTGGCAATCACGGGCTTTTCTTTTGCGGCTTATGGTTTGTTTATTGTGTTTAAGCCGGATGTCATTGCGCGGCTGCTTGGGTTTGCATTCAAAGACGCCAATGCGCGGGTTGAATTCATTGCCATGTATGGTGGCTTGCAAGTGGCTTTGGGTGTGATGTGTTCAGCGGGGTTGTTTTATCCTGAATTGAGGCAGGGTGGCTTGTTGCTGTGCTTGTTGGCCATGGGTGGTATGGCTTTGTCGCGTTTGGTGGCATTGCTGGCATCCAAACAAAAAGCCAATTGGTGTAACCAAGTGGCACTGTTGTCAGAAATCATCTTGGTGGTGTTGGCTGTTTTGGCATGGATTCAACAATGAAAAGCGTTGGCCCCGTGTTGCGAAATGTATGTGAAGCGGATTCAGAGTCGATCGTTGCTTTGAATCATTCGGAAGTTCAATGGACCAGCCCGATGGATGTGGAACGTTTGCAGTTTTTGGATGGGTTGTCTTGTTACCATAAGGTGGCCGAAGTGGGTAATGACGTGGCTGGTTTTTTGCTGGCCATAGACCAGTCGGCTCCCTATGAAAACGAAAATTTCGAGTTTTTCAAATCAAGTTATGAGCGTTTCGTATACATTGATCGGATTGTGATTGGTAAAACTTGGGCGGGGCAAAATTTGGGCACCTTGTTCTACCAGGATTTGTTTCTCTATGCGAAATCTGTGGGTGCCGAGGTGTTGGCTTGTGAATACAACCTGGCGCCTTTGAATGCACCTTCGAAAGCTTTCCATGATAGTTTTGGTTTTCGTGAAATAGGCCAGCAAAAAGTCGGCGGTGAGAAGCTGGTTTCCTTGCAAGCTGCGCCAGTGGATTATAATTAAAAGTCAAAACAACCTGAGGGATGGCATGAAGCACTTTATTTTATTCTACCAATACACCGCTGATTACATGGAGCGGCGTGGGGCGTTTAGGGATGCGCACATGGTTTTGGCCAAAGCGGCGATTGAACGGGGTGAGTTTTTCCTCGGTGGTGCTTTTGCAGATCCGGCCGATGGTGCCGCGATTGTGTTTCAGGGTGAAACAGCTGCGGTGGCAGAAGATTTTGCCAGAAATGATCCTTATGTGATCAATGGTCTGGTGACGGCTTGGCATGTTCGAGAATGGACCACGGTGGCGGGTAAAGACGCGGCACAACCCGTGGTTCAATAGATCATCGAAACAAAATCAGATGTGGTTGCTGTGGCAAAAAGGCAGACAGGCTTCGGGGTATGACAAGCTGCTTTTGGCCCGCATGAAGCGGCCAATTGCTTTCGATTGTTATTTACTGCGTTTCCCCAAAGGGAGCGAGGTGCCACCCCACAAAGATGAGGTCCAAACTGGCCGCCATTTTCGATTGAATGTGATTCTTAAAAAAGCTGCCAAAGGTGGTGAATTTCTGTGTGACCAATGCCTGATCGATAGGCCAAGAATTAAATTATTCAGGCCGGATTTGCATGCGCATGCGGTCAGTCGCATTGAGCAAGGACGGCGCTGGGTGTTGAGTGTCGGTTGGTTGCGGAAAGATAAACGCATGTGATTAGAATCTGCTGGGTTTGGTGGGTTCATGGGTTAAACACAGGTCTTTGTTGAATCCATGAATCTTAAGAAATTCTCTATATATTCGCTTATCCACATATGTGAATAAGGGAATATATAGATGGGGACTGGTGGTGGGAAGGTTGGAATTTTAGCGGGTTTTCAGTGTCTCAATTGAAAATACTTTATATCAGCCGATGAATGCCTTAAAAATTGTAGTGGCCCTTTTCCTTTTTTTCATGACCGTTCCAGCGATGTCTGACTCCATACCCACCAGTGATCGAGCCGAACGGGCCATTCAGTCGGTTGAGCCTGCTTTGAAAGCCGCATTGAGACAAAAAGGCTTGGCCTTCGGTTCACCGATTTTCATGCGGATTTTCAAGGACCCGGGTGTGTTGGAGCTTTGGGTGCAGTCGGCTGATGGCACTTATGTTCATTTTAAAGATTACCCGATTTGCACCTTTTCTGGTGATTTGGGGCCTAAGCTGAAAGAAGGGGACGGCCAAAGTCCTGAAGGGTTTTATTTTGTCAATGCAGGGCGGTTGAATCCGCGAAGTCGATTCCACCTGTCATTCAATCTGGGTTTTCCCAATGCCTATGATCGCCACCATGGTCGCACGGGCAGTGCCTTGATGGTTCATGGGGATTGTGTTTCTGTCGGCTGTTATGCCATGACCGACCCGCAAATCGAAGAAATCTATGCCATGGCTTTCGCGGCCTTGGCAGGTGGTCAGGATTTCTTTCGAGTCCATGCCTTTCCGTTCAAGCTCGAAGATGAGGCGCTGGACGCACAGCGATCAAACCCTTGGTACCCTTTTTGGTTGAACTTGAAAACCGGTTATGACTATTTTAATCAACACCTTCAACCACCCAATGTCACCGTGGTTGATGGCCTATATGCATTCAGCGCAGATCGTTGAGTTTTTTTTGGCTTGGGTTTGGTTTGATTTTTCATTGAGGTTGTCCCGTCGGCCCAAGTTACCCTCTCTTGCTGCGCAATTCACCTCGCGAATTGATTGATCGCTGATTTTGCCTGGATTCCGGCTCTCACGGTCAACGGCATTCCAGTGTCGCTTCTTGAACAAGTTCAAACCGCAACACTTCCATTGCCTGACTTGGTGCTCGGCCGGAATGACGAAGAAGTGTTGGCTGGCTCGGCCGGGAAAAATTTCTGTAAAATATTTTCATGCCAACCTGTGAAGCAGGTGAGTATCAGGGATGATACGAATATTGACGGGGGAATCATCACTTTTATATATCTGGCCAAATCGTAAGTCCATTGGCGTGGAATACATACCCCCAACCTCGGCAACTGCTCCTGCGTTGCCCTAACTGCCTACATCCATGTAGGGGCCTCTGAAGAGGGGAGGATTAAAGTACAACTCTTCACTCGTATAGGCCCGTTCGCAACGACAGTTACGGTGTCTTCGTGAGCGAAGTGAAGCCAGCTCATGGAAATGTGGATTTTGAATGTTTTCAGTGGGTGGGGTGGTTTTGATCAATCACTTGTAATCCGGTGTTTTTGTGGGCTTTTTGGTAATGGGCCAGTGCTTTTTCGGGTTGTTGCATTTCTTGGTATACTTGACCCAGCAGTTGATCGATTTCTTGGTTGTTCAGCGGGTTGGGTTGTATGGCTTGTGCTTTGAGTAACAGCGATTCGGCCTGATCCCAGTGTTTTTTTGCCATTTGCAATTGGGCATTGCAAAACAAGACATGTGGGTTGCCGGGTTGTTTGGTGAGCCACTTTTCGGCCACTTTGAGGCGGTGGTTGAGGTTGTGAGGCAAAGAAGACCAAAAACCAACCAAGCCATCATCCCATTGGAGTTTTTGAGATTTTTCTATGTGATCAGTCAACGCTTGGTAGGCGCCCACGCGCAAGGCATTGTGACAAAAGCTGTGATTGAAAAAAGGGCGCTGGGTTTTGTCTATGGTTTGCCAGACGCTGAGTAATTTTGATTCGCTTTCGGCTTCATCCAGCAACGATTGGGTGGTTTTTTGTTTGAGCAGCCGAGCCTGATCAGGACTGATCAAGCGCAACTTTTCAGCCTTGGGCAGGCACTGTTGCAGTTGATCCCATTGTCCCAGTTGTTGAGCCACCTGCGTTTGTAAATGCACGGCCCTTGGGTTGTTGGGGTATGTTTTGAGTATCAAATCAAGCAGCGCTTGGGCTTTATCTGCTTGCCCGGTTTTCAGCCACAATTCGCAACGGGTCAAATCGACGGTCAGGGGGTTGTCGATGCATTGTTCAGCGGCATCCAAATGGGCCTCGGCCTGTTCCAGTTTGTTTTGAGAAACCGCCGCACGTGCTGCTGCCATGTAGGACAACTCGGGTGCGGGGTTTTGTTTCACCGATTGAAGCAGGAGCTTTTCAGCCTGTGGCCACTTGCCTTCACTGAGCAACAACAGCCCTTTGGCAAATTTTTTGCGGCCGCTTTGGGCGTTGATGTGTTTGAGTGCTTTTTTTGGTGCCTTGATCAGCGCATAGCTTAACCAGATTAACAAGAACAAGGTGCCAATGATCAATCCAGCGGCAATCGCTGTCATTTGGATTTGGTACCCTAAAAGTTCGATCTGGATCAAACCGGGGTGCTTGAGTAACAGGGGCGTGAGCCATGCTGCGGCCAACAGCAAGACCACCACAATCATGATTTTGATGGTTTTCATCATCAGCGTTCACCTTTAAATGAAGCAATGGTGGCATCCAAGGT
>JAUHZH010000430.1 GCA_030426065.1 Gammaproteobacteria bacterium | reverse complement strand
TCCACTGAATCAATGCCATCGATGCTGACCGAACCTGTGGCCGGGGTGATCAAAGCATAAATCATTCGCATGGAAGTGGTTTTACCGGCACCGTTGGCGCCCAGCAAGGCCGTGATTTGCCCATCGGGCGCTTCCAATGACACGTTTTTGACGGCTTCAACTTCGCCAAAAGTTTTGCTGATGTGTTTAACTGAAATCATTCTTGTGGTCCGTTCATGTTGATGAAAAAAGACAGCGTTTGGAAGTTATCCATACAAGCTGTATCAAGCTCTGCTTTTGGGTCTCTGACGAATGCACCAAAGATCTTGGGCATGCATCCGCGGGTGGCAACGATGTGCCCTTGGCCTTTGGCAACAAAGTGCTTGGCTCCCGTTATCTCTTTCATGGCCAAATCAGCAAATTGCGGCGGCGTCACCGGATCCAATTCGCCTGACAAAAGCAAAGTGGGGATGTCACTGACCACTTCTTGTTTGAAACTGTCATCGACCGGCACCGAATCCCAAATGTCACAACGTGCTTTGGTCAATTCAAAAAATCGCTCTCCGAACAAATAGTGATCCATTTCAGGCTGCTCACCAAAAAACGGAATGTCTTCAGCACAAATCACAGAGAGCTCCAAAGCGTTGTTCAATCCTTCTTCCAAACTGGCACCAATCATCAAAGCCTGGTATGCCAAGGTTTCATAATGGCCTTCATCGGCTTTCGACACCATCAAGGGAATCAAGCCCATGGTTTCTGGAGAGTAAGCAAACATCCGCAAAGCCATCACGGCATAATTTTCATCAAAGGTTATGGACTCTTTTTCGCCCGTCATGGGGTTGTTGATGTTCAGCTCAGCAGGCGTTTCCTTCAATCGCGCCAACAAAGCCCACATCTTCGATTCCACATCACCAAAAGCACGGTAACAGGCAGTGTCTTCCTTACATTGATCAGAAACCGCTTTCAAAGTCCTTTGGATGTTGGCGTCGTGTTTAGATGCCAGCGGTTCTTCTTGGTTGACAACCGAATCCAACACCACAGAGCGCAGTGCCTCAGGGAACATTTTCATGTAAGTGATGGCTTTGCGCGTGCCATAAGATCCGCCATAAACATTCCATTGCTTGATGCCCAATGCCTCACGCACCGCTTCCAAGTCTTTGATGGCTTCGGTGGTGGTGAAATAACGCGTGTCCACGTCCATGCTGTCTTTACAGTTTTGCAACCAATCTTTCCAAGCATCAGAATCTGGATCCATCAAGGCTTCCATGTTTTCATTTTCTTCATCCAACTCACAGCGCAAAGGATGTGAAGCGCCCGTACCTCGTTGGTCGACCAAAATGATGTCACGGTCTCGCAAATGCGACTGATACACGCGGGCAGAACCAGCAAAGGCATCCAGGGCACTTTGGCCCGGACCACCTGCCAACATCAGCAAGGGGTCTTCGGCTTTTTTGTCTGAAAGGGCTTCGATGCGTGCCACATGCAGGTCAATGGTGACTTCAGGAGCCTCGCGATTGACTGGAACGGTTAAGGTGCCACATTCGGCTTTTTGGCTGACGCCATTTTTGCCAATGTAACATGGTTTCATTTCGATGGCTTGTACCGAGGCCGCACTGACCAACAGCGTCAGCACACTGATTGTTTTTTTCATAGGAGGGATGGCTTTTTTAACTACAAATGATTCTACGGTAACTGACCCAAAATTACCATAGACCAAAAGTAACCTTGAACCACCCACGCATTCGAAGGATGTTTTGTGTGGAATGGACTCGGACATGCCCATTTGACGGTCCAAGACCGCCCCATACCGAGAAACGCATCTCAGTTCCATTTGAGATTCTGCTGTACCCTCTAGTTAAGAAGCATTGAAATTCTAGCCACAAGGTCAGTCATTTTGACTGCCCATCAGAGTCAATGCCTCTCACAGCAAAACCTCACACAACCAGGAGTCCAACATGAAAATTTTCTTATTCTTACTTTCGTTTGTCTTGATTGGATTGTCAAGCTGTGCGAACAAAGGCTTTGGTAAGGTCTTTGAAAACCAAGAACAGGAATACGTTT
>JAUHZH010000429.1 GCA_030426065.1 Gammaproteobacteria bacterium | reverse complement strand
TTATTTGCACTCTACAGGCGCGTCGGCGTTCTTTGTTGTGATCTACCTGCACATGTTCCGTGGCCTGCTTTATGGGTCTTACAAAAACCCACGCGAAATGGTGTGGATTTTTGGCATGATCATTTACCTGGCACTGATGGCTGAAGCCTTTTTAGGCTATGTATTGCCTTGGGGCAACATGTCTTACTGGGGCGCCAAAGTGATCACCCAGTTGTTCGGTGCTGTGCCTTTTGTTGGAGAGGCTTTGGTTGAATGGGTCCGTGGTGACTACCTGATTTCTGACGCCACATTGAACCGCTTCTTTGCCTTGCACGTGATTGCCTTGCCTCTGGCCATTGTGGCTTTGGTGGTGTTGCACATTGCCGCATTGCACACCGTGGGTTCTAACAACCCTGAGGGTGTGGACATCAAGAAACACAAAGACGAAAACGGCAAACCATTGGATGGCATCCCATTCCACCCTTATTACACCGTGAAAGACATTTTTGGTGTCGGTTGTTTCTTGTTGGTGTTCTTGTTCGTCGTCTTTGTCAAACCAGACATGGGCGGTTTGTTCCTGGAACATGACAACTACGTACCCGCCGATCCTGCCGTGACACCGGCACTGATCAAACCGGTTTGGTACTTCACTCCTTTTTATGCCATGTTGCGTGCGGTGCCTGACCTTCAAATGGGGGCTCTGATCATGTTGTTGGCGATTGTGGTGCTGTTCTTCCTGCCTTGGTTGGACCGTTCACCAGTTAAATCCATCCGTTACCGTCGCTGGCCTTTCAAACTGGCCTTGGGCGGGTTCGCCATTTCATTCTGTATCTTGGGTTGGTTGGGCATGCAAGCCGCCACTGAGACTTACAAAATGCTGGCCCAACTGTTTACCGTTTACTACTTTGGCTTCTTCATTTGGCTGTTCTTCTACAGTCGCAATGAAAAATACCATGAAGTACCTGAGAGGATTGAACACTGATGAAAAAGATTGTTTTGATGGCATTGGGCTTGGTGGCCGCCACCGCTGCATGGTCAGCCGGTGACAGCTTTGTCAACGAGAAAGCCCACAACAACATCCGCTCAAAAGATTCATTGCGTCGCGGCGCCCAAACATACATGAATTATTGTTTGGGTTGTCACTCCATGGACTTCCAGCGTTACAACCGCGTGGCCAAAGACTTGGAGCTCACCGAAGACGAGATGATGGAATCATTGGTTTTGACCGATGCTAAATTCGTCGACAAAATGGAAATCAGCATGACCAAAGAACAAGGCGATGCTTGGTTTGGTAAAGCCGGTCCCGATTTGACCGTGATCGCCAAAGCCCGAGGTGTGGACTGGTTGTTCAGTTATTTGGTGAACTTTTATCAAGATGAAAACCAGGCCAATGGTTGGAACAACCTGACTTTGCCCAATGCAGCCATGCCGCACATCTTGTGGGAAATGCAAGGTATTCAGAAAGCCCATTTTGAAGAAGTCACAGACGAAGATGGTAACAGCCACAAAGAGTTTAAATCATTTGAAAAAGTGGTTGAAGGAAGAATGAACGACACTGAATACCGCGACATGGTCCGTGATTTGGTGAACTTCCTGGACTACTCATCAGAGCCTGCCAAATTGATTCGCATGGATTATGCGCCATGGGTGCTGTTGTTCGTTTCATTTTTCACTTTCTTGGCTTATTTGTTGAAAGTGAATTACTTCAGAGACGTACACTGAAAACAGCGCACGCATTAACAAATCTTTGCTGATTTGATATACTCAAGGCTTTTGAGGGATTGGTTCCTCAAAAGCCTTTTTTTGTGATAAGAACAAACCGCTTGGGTCACTGTTTGGACACAAAAAACAAGAAAACAAACCCAAGCCAAACACGTCAATCATGACCGAAATCTTGGGCGACATGAAAAAACAGGCTGCTAAAACAGGAGGAGAAAAGGTGTCAATAATAGAACGTGGACGTTCCTTGATAACAATATATTCCGAGAAAGAGGCATTTGATTCGCATCGAATTCGCTTTTTGCTGGCCACCAAGAACATCAACTGCAAAATCATTGATGTCGATCGCAACAAC
>JAUHZH010000042.1 GCA_030426065.1 Gammaproteobacteria bacterium | reverse complement strand
TGCAGCTTTTGCTTCCATCTTCTTGGCTTTTTCTAACACCTCATCAATGGTGCCTGCCATGTAGAAAGCTTGCTCAGGAATGTGGTCGTATTCACCGTCAATGATGCCTTTGAAACCACGGATGGTTTCAGCCAAAGACACATAAGTACCTGGCGTACCGGTAAATACTTCAGCCACGTAGAAAGGTTGTGAGAAAAATTTCTCAACTTTACGCGCGCGGTATACAGTTTGCTTGTCTTCTTCTGACAATTCGTCCATACCCAAAATCGCGATGATGTCTTTCAACTCTTTGTAGCGTTGCAATGTACCTTGTACGGCACGAGCGGTGTTGTAATGCTCTTCACCCACCAATTGTGGATCCAATTGACGTGAAGTTGAATCCAAAGGATCAACCGCAGGGTAAATACCCAACTCAGCAATCGAACGAGACAATACAACGGTCGCGTCCAAGTGAGCAAAGGTGGTGGCTGGTGATGGATCGGTCAAGTCATCGGCTGGTACGTATACCGCTTGGATCGATGTGATCGAACCTTTCTTGGTCGATGTGATTCGCTCTTGCAACTTACCCATTTCTTCAGCCAACGTGGGCTGATAACCCACAGCAGAAGGCATACGACCCAACAAAGCCGATACCTCGGTACCTGCCAAAGTGTAACGGTAGATGTTGTCAACGAACAACAGTACGTCACGACCTTCGTCACGGAAATATTCAGCAATGGTCAAACCGGTCAAAGCCACACGCAAACGGTTACCAGGAGGCTCATTCATCTGACCGTAAACCATGGCCACTTTTGAATCTTCGAAGTTTTCAACGTTAACAACGCCGGCTTCTTGCATTTCAAAGTAGAAGTCATTACCTTCACGGGTACGCTCACCCACACCGGCGAAAACTGACAAGCCTGAGTGCTTGGTCGCGATGTTGTTGATCAGCTCCATCATGTTAACGGTTTTACCTACACCGGCACCACCGAACAGACCCACCTTGCCGCCTTTCGCAAAAGGACAAACCAAGTCGATCACTTTAATACCTGTTTCCAAGATTTCATCTGAAGCCGCTTGCTCATCATAAGCAGGTGCATCACGGTGAATTTCCCAGTGCTCTTCAGCGTCAACGTCACCACACATGTCAATGGGCTCACCCAAAACATTCATGATGCGACCCAAAGTTTTCTTGCCCACTGGGACAGAAATGGCTGCGCCTGTGTTGGTGACTTCCAAACCACGCTTCAAACCGTCGGTAGAACCCAATGCAATGGTTCTGACCACACCGTCACCCAACTGTTGTTGAACTTCTAAGGTGGTGCTGGTCGCAGCGATTTTTAATGCGTCATACAATTTGGGTACAGAATCGCGTGGAAATTCCACGTCAACAACGGCACCAATGATCTGTACTATGTTTCCTGAACTCATAATGACTTCTCCTATACTGCGGCGGCACCGCCGACAATTTCTGAAATTTCTTGGGTAATGGCAGCCTGTCTGGCTTTGTTGTAAACCAACTGCAAATCTTTGATCAAATCCGAGGCGTTGTCAGATGCGGCTTTCATCGCCACCATGCGTGCGGCATGCTCTGAGGCCAGGTTTTCCAATACACCTTGGAACACCAAAGATTCAATGTAACGGGTCAATAAGTGATCCAACACGTCTTTGGCACTGGGTTCATACAAATAGTCCCAGCTGTCTTGACGTTCCACCGTTGTCTCTTCAGCCGATAACGGCAACAATTGATCAACGGTAGGCGTTTGTGTCATTGTGTTAACAAAATCATTGAATACCAAATACAAGTGACTGATTTCGCCCGCTTCAAAAGCATCCAACATGACTTTGACCACACCAATCAAATCAATCAACTCAGGGGTGTCTCCCAGAGAAGATCGGTTGGCTTTCAAATCCACATCGACATTTTTAAAAAACGATGCGGCTTTGTTACCAATGGTGACCACATCCACTTTTTTGCCCTTGGCTTGCCATTCCTGCATGTGTTGTACACATTTCTTGAAGGCACCCGAGTTCAAACCACCACACAATCCTCGATCAGTAGAAATGATCACGTAACCCACACGGTCCGCTTCTTTCTCTGTCAGGAATGGGTGTTTGTACTCTGGCGTTGCCGCTGCCAAGTGACCAATGATTTGTCGCACTTTACGGGTGTAAGGACGCGACGATTGCATTTGGTCTTGGGCTTTTTTGATTTTGCTCGCTGAAACCATTTCCAAAGCGGTGGTCACCTTGCGGGTTGACTTCACGCTTTTGATCTTGGTTACAATTTCACTACCAACTGCCATTTCAAAACCTTTTTTGGGTTCTACAAGGCCGTTGCTTTGAACAACGGCCTCCTATTAATTAGCTGTTTACCAGCTGCCTGTTTTCTTGAATGCTTCTACACCGGCTTTCAATTGGCCTTCAATGTCGTCATTGAAGTTACCAGAAGCGTTGATGTCATTCATCAATCCTTCACATGATGAGTTCATGTGATCAATCAAAGCGCTTTCGAAGCGACCAATCTTGTTCAACTCAACATCATCCATGTAACCACGATCAATCGCGTACAATGAAACCGCCATTTCGGCCACACTCATCGGAGAATACTGTGCTTGTTTCATCAATTCAGTTACGCGTTGACCACGCTCCAATTGAGCGCGGGTGTTTTCATCCAAGTCAGAAGCAAACTGAGCAAAGGCAGCCAACTCACGGTACTGGGCCAAGGCCAAACGCACACCACCACCCAATTTCTTGATGATCTTGGTTTGTGCTGCACCACCCACACGAGACACCGACAAACCGGCGTCAATCGCAGGACGAATACCTGAGTTAAACAAATCGGTACCCAAGAAAATCTGACCGTCGGTGATCGAAATCACGTTGGTGGGTACGAATGCAGATACGTCACCTGCTTGTGTTTCAATGATTGGCAATGCCGTCAAAGAACCGGTTTGACCTTTCACTTCACCGTTGGTGAATCGCTCCACGTAGTCGGCATTGACTCGTGCAGCACGCTCCAACAAACGTGAGTGCAAGTAGAATACGTCACCAGGATAGGCTTCACGACCAGGAGGACGTTTCAACAACAAAGAAACCTGACGGTAAGCCCAAGCTTGCTTGGTCAAATCATCATAAATGATCAAAGCATCTTGGCCGCGATCACGGTAATACTCACCCATGGCACAACCAGCATAAGGTGCGATGTATTGCATGGCCGCAGAATCAGAAGCGGTCGCAGCAACCACAACGGTGTGGTCCATGGCGCCGTGCTCTTCCAACTTACGTACCAAAGCAGAAACCGAAGAACGTTTCTGACCGATGGCCACGTAGATACAAACGATGTCTTTGCCCTTTTGGTTGATGATGGCATCCAATGCCACAGCAGTTTTACCTGTCTGACGGTCACCAATGATCAACTCACGCTGACCTCGGCCAATGGGCACCATGGCATCGATCGATTTCAAACCAGTTTGTACTGGTTGGTCAACCGACTGACGATCAATCACGCCTGGCGCGATGACTTCAATGGGAGCTGTGATTTTGGCTTCAACAGGACCGTTGCCATCAATGGGCATACCCAATGAATCAACAACACGGCCTTCCAATTCTGGGCCAACAGGCACTTCCAAAATGCGACCGGTACATTTGGCCGTGTCGCCTTCAGAGATGTGACCGTAGTCACCCAAAATTACCGCACCCACTGAATCCCTTTCCAGGTTCAAAGCCAGTGCGTAGGTGTTACCAGGTAACTCAATCATTTCACCTTGCATCACATCGGCCAAACCGTGGATGCGTACAATGCCGTCTTGAGCACTGACGATGGTGCCTTCGGTACGGGCTTCAGATTGAACTTGAAAATCTTTGATTCGATCTTTGATCAATTCACTGATTTCTGATGGATTCAATGTCGTTTGCATTGGTATTCCTCGTTTCTTTTCCTTAAGTCTTGATGACTTAATTCGTTAATGTCGTCTTCAAACGATCAACTTTGCCACGCAAGGTGCCATCGATGACCAAATCACCACACACGATGCGTGCACCGCCCAACAGGGTGGTGTCGATGTGGGAAGTCAAGCTGATCTTTTTACCGGTTTTTTTGCTGAGCGCTTCAGTCAAAGCTTGCTTTTGAGCTTCTGTCAATTCTACGGCAGCATAAACATCCACCGATTGGCTTTGCTCGTCTTCATCTTTGTAATGATGAAACAGCTGTGCCACTTCTGGCAACAAGCTCAATCGATCGTTTTCTGCCATCATGCGAACAAAATTGGCGTATTGTTCGCTGACTTGATCACCGCACAACAACGCAATCAACTGATCAACCATCACATTGGGCTGGTTGATGAATTGCATCACGTCGTCATTTCCGGCCAAGCCGCCAGCCACTGACAGGTCTTTTGACCATTGCTCAACAACCGATTCTGACTTAGCAAACTCAAATGCTGCTTTGGCATACGGACGAGCTAAAGTGACTCTCTCATTCATGATCAGATCTCTTTGATTAAATCATTAAGCAAGTCAGCGTGCTTGTCGGCGTCGATTTCTTTCGACAACAACTGCTCGGCACCAACAACTGCCAGACCCGCCACCTGTTTGCGCAAATCTTCTTTGGCGCGCGAGGCTTCTTGCTCAATTTCTACTTTGGCTGCAGTGAGCTGACGCTCTTTTTCAGCCAATGCTTCTGATTTCGCTTGGTCTTTGATTTTGCTGGCCATTTGACTGGCTTGTTCTTTGACTTGACTGGCTTGCTCTTTGGCTTCACCAATCATTTTGTCCGCTTTCCCTTTGGCTTCTTCCAATTCCTTTTCAGCACGATTGCCGGCGGCCAAACCGTCAGCAATCTTCTTTTCACGCTCTTCCATAGCGCCCAAAATTACCGGCCAGATGTACTTCATTGTGAACCAGCACACGCCCAAAAAAGCGATGATCTGGATAAACATGGTTACGCCTAAATTCATAAGATGTACTCCGCCTTAATTTTGAAAAATTAACCAGCTACTGCTTTCAATGCTTCTGGGACGAATGGGTTGGCGAATGTAAAGAACAAAGCCATACCAACAGCAATCATTGAAATCGCATCCAACAGACCAGCAATCAAAAACATTTTGCCTTGCAACATAGGTGCCAATTCAGGTTGACGAGCTGAAGCTTCCAACAAACGACCACCCAACAAAGCAAAGCCAATCGCAGTACCCAAAGCAGCCATACCCAAAATGATAGCAACTGCAATGACTGTCAAGCCTTGAATGTCTGCCAATAATGCCAAATTTTCCATCGTATTCTCCGATATGTATTATTTAAAAGAAAAAAATTTAGTGTGCATCATGCACTTCGTGAGCCATGTTCAAGTACACCAGTGACAGCATCATAAAGATGTATGCTTGCAACGTGATGATCAGAATATGGAACACTGCCCACAAAAAGGTTAAAAAGAACTGAGAAATACCCAAGATTGGGCCACCTATGGTGGTGAACAGTTCAGTGACAGCGAAATCCAAAGTGAAGACCGCAATCAACATAAAGATCAATTCGCCTGAATACAAGTTTCCGAACAGTCGCAAAGCCAAAGAAATCGGTTTGGCCAAAGTTTCCACGATGTTCAACAACACATTGAAAGGTGCCAGTATGGCTTGGACCATGGGGTTACCCGCCTCAAATGGGTGGGTCAACAATTCTTTCAAATAGCCTTTTGGAGACTTGACAGCGAAGCTGTAATAGAAAACAAACAACATCACACCGATGGCCAAACCAAAGGTGATGTTCAAATCGGTGGATGGGACGACGCGCATGTATTCAACACCTGCTTTCTGACCCAAGAATGGCAACAAATCAACTGGAATCAAATCCATGAAGTTCATCAAGAACACCCAAACAAAGATACTCAATGCCATGGCCGGCACCATCTTTGACTTGCCCTTGAAAGAGTCCTTGACTTGCTCGTCGACAAAGCCGACCACCAATTCAATGAAATTCAAGAAACGACCAGGAACACCTGAAGTGGCTTGTTTGGCCGCTTTGCGGAAAATCCACAAAAACACAACAGCAGTTAATAAGGTATAAAATACACTGTCCAGATGGACATCCCAAAATGGGTTACCAGGCACCAACTCAACTTTTAAGTTCACCAAGTGGTGTTCTATGTAACCACCGATGCCTTTTACTTCACTTCCTGCCATGAAAATTGTCTCACTTAAATGCGGTTAACAACGCCACCCAAAATGTAATGAAGGTGGCAATAAATCCAATGATTAAAGGCAACAGGCCCAATTTCAATACGGCGATGGCCACATAAAACAAAACGCCCACAGTGAACATTTTGTAAACCTCGCCTTTCATCATGCGCGACTTGATTTCCCTTTCATCCCTCACCGGTGAAATGAACACCTTGAGGGCAAACACCAAAGAACCTGCGGTGCTGATGAAAGCGCCGAACAAGGCCGCGTATGCATCGGGTTTGCCTGAAACAAAATAAAAGATTGCTGCCACAACCACACCAATCATGAGCTGGTGAAGGGGGATTTTAAACACCGTCTTTTTGACGTCTTTAAAGGATAATTCAGCGGTCATTTTGTTTTCTGATGAGCCCATTCAAACGGGCCATATCAAGCGGCCTACCTGTTTGCCTTCGTTAAAAGCGCGTGCATTATAAGTGTACCCAGCCAGAAAAACAACGATTAAACCGCAATTAACCGCGCTTTGAAGCCAATCTGTCACCGGAGTGTCACAAATGCAATCTCACCACTTTGATTGATAATATTTTCTAATCTGAAGGCTTCTTTTTGGCTCGCGGATGGGCTTTGTCATAAACCGCCGCCAAATGCTGAAAATTCAAATGGGTGTATATTTGGGTGGTTGACAGGTCAGCGTGTCCCAACATCTCCTGCACCGCCCGCAGATCGCCCGAGGATTCCAGTACATGACTGGCAAACGAATGGCGCAACAAGTGCGGATAAACGCGTGACCAGAGGCCCTGTTGCTGCGCCCAGTGTTTGATCCGCACCTGGATGCTGCGTTGCTTCAGTCGGCCCCCACGCTGTGTGACAAACACCCAATCTTTGCCCCCACCCCAAACCTGACTGATGGGCAGCCACCTTTTGATCGCTTCAAGCGCCTGGCTTCCGATGGGAATGACCCGAGTCTTGCTGCCTTTGCCCAGCACGCGCACCATTTCACTGCCCATGTCCACCGAAGACCATTGCAATTCGCTCAGTTCAGACAAACGCAAACCCGATGAATAAAACAATTCCAGTAAGGCTTTGTCACGAATCGACAAGTCATTGCCAATGGGGATGTTCAGCAGCTGGTTGATGGCATCGACGTCCAGCACTTCAGGCAACTTGCGATCCAATTTGGGGGTGCTGATCAAGTCCATCGGGTTGACATCAGCATGTCCTTGCCTGATTTGGTGGTCAAAAAGCGCTTTGATGGATGCCCTTTTCCGGGCCAGTGTTTTGGGCGCCAAACCCCTGGCTGACAGCTGCATGAAATAGTTTTTCAAATGCAGGTTGCTGACTTCTTCGATTTGATTCAATCCTTCAGCGGCCATGGCGGTTTGCCAGTGTGTCACATCTCGTTGATAAGCAGAGACGGTGTGAGGCGACAAACGCCGGATGTGGGTCAGGTCATTGATGAAGGCTTCAAGAACCGCTTTGATGCGCATCAGATCCTGTTTGGTGATCAAAAAAGGCGGCCAAAATAGAAGCCAATTTTTGCAACACATCGCTGGCCAAATCGGGATGGAATTTGTTTTCATCCTGACTGCCAAACGCCATCAAGCCATGTTTTGCATTCAAGCCAATGGGTAAAACAATGGCAGACTGTGCCACCGGTGAATCACCAAACAAGGCCTTCATTTTCATGGCGGGTAAACGGCCGGAAAGCGGGGTTGGGTTGTGTGCGAAACCTGCAAACAACTGGCGTTGTTCTTGTGTGTAATAGCCAATGTCAGGATGGTCAATGCCCGACTTGATGTCGGTCAACAACAAACAAAAATGATCACTGGGGAAATCTTTCTGAATGAACGCCACCATGGCCGCGACAAATTGCTGGTGTGGTGCATTCATTGATAAGTCCGTCAACAATTGAAACAAACGGTCCATCAGGCCTTCGCTGCGTTTGGCATTGTTGACCAGGGTTTTCAGTTGGTCAGCCAGATGGGCATTTTTGTTCTGCAACTGCTGTAATTTTCGATCGATCAACTGGACCACATCACCTTGCTCGCTGCCCACGGGCAAGCTGTGCAACAACTTGGGGTTGTTGACAAAAAAATCGCTGTGTTGCTTCAAATATTGTATGACTTGTTGTTCTGTGATGTCACTCATCCTTTGATGACTCCTTGATACACGTGTTTGGCTGAACCGACCATGCGGATTTTACCACCCTTTTCATCGCAGTGTATCATCAGCATGCCGCCGGGCATGTGGACTTTGATTGAAGCTTGGTCATTGTTTTGGGCCGCAACCCAGGCTGCCGCACAGGCACCACTGCCGCAGGCTTGGGTTTCACCCACGCCGCGTTCAACAATGCGTATGGCAATTTCATCGGCCGCCAATGTTTCAACCAACTCAATGTTGACCCCTTCTGGGAACAGTTTGTGTGCTTGCGCTTCCCAATGGCTGAAATCAGCTGATTGCACATCTTCGGTGGCCAACACCCAATGCGGATTACCCACATCAACGGCCACACCATCGCCCACAATTCGGCTGCTCACTTGTTGATTCAAGGTGACTTCGATGCGGTCTTCATCGCGACATTCCAGACCCACTTCACCACCCAATCCTTGGACCACATGAGCACCCGTGACACCGCGGAACCGATGCAAGTACAAAGCCAAAGCCCGTTGCCCGTTGCCACACTGTTCCGCTTCACTGCCATCGGCATTGAAAAAACGGTAATGCCACTGTCCTTGCTTTTCGGTAACGAAAATCAGTTGATCAAAACCAACCCCAGTTCGACGATCCGACCAAGCCCGAATTTTCTCAACTGGCGGCACTTGCCATCCGTCACGTTGGTCAAGCAACATGAAATCATTGCCCAAGCCATGCATTTTATGGAAAGTGTCAGCCATCTTTTTGCAATGTGTCTTCTTGCTGGCTGTTGTTTTGCGGCTCATCTTGAGGGATGTACAGGTCACCTCGGTTACCGCAAGCACTTAAAACCAACGCCAAGCAAGCCAAAACCAGCCATTGTGTGTTTTTTCTGTTCATTAATTCTGCATCCTACGAAATTTCATGGTTCGACTGCCGGGAAAATCTTCAATAATTCAGAATCTGGCAAAGCGCTCCATTATAATAGCGACATTTTAGCCTGAACTAAACATGCGTTCTTTAATTATCATCACTTTGATTGCCTCTTTGATGGGCTGTGGCACGACAGCGCCGCCTCATTTGCCTTTGTCACATGACAATCTGAAAGGCTGGGCGTTTCAAATGGCCGATGAAGCCAAGCAGCGTGAGTTGGCGCTGGCGCATTTTGAATCGACCCAATTCAAAGCCTATTTTGAATCAAAAAATGACCCAGAACGCCTGAATCAGAAATTGACTGAAACAGTGAATGAGTTGCAACTGAAGTATGCTGGCTTGGACGATCAATTCTTGCTTGATGCCCCCATCACGGTCAACAAATACATACCCGCATCAGAATTATTGAAACTCAAACCACAAACCCAGTACGGTCACATCATTCTTCAAGACCCCAATCAAAACAACATCTTTCCGTTCCTGTTCACTGTCACACTGATCAATCACGAAATCATTGAACGGATTCGGGTGTCACAAAAATCCTGGGAAAAGCTGCAACACGAAAGCAGAAGGTGGCATGCGCAACTGACGGTCAAGATCATCAGCCACCCCAACCCTTATCACTTTCAAGCCGTGATCACTCAAATGGCCCTGTTCAAAAACAAAGCCGATCATACACCCATCATGATCATCAAAGAACCACGCACCGTCGATGCCATCATCGACCACATCATATTGAAGCGTGGCATCACACTCGACTTGACCCCAATACATGGCTTTTCGTTCATGGGTTTCAGGTTGTTGGATCCTTTCATTGAGTCTGAACACAACCGCCCTTATTGCCAAGCCGACGGCACCTTGCTCGGCCATGACCGCATCACCTGCCGCTTTCCCAAATTGAGCAGCCTACAAGGCAAAAGCTGGATCGAATCCGAAGTGGTCGGCGGGTTGATCACT
>JAUHZH010000428.1 GCA_030426065.1 Gammaproteobacteria bacterium | reverse complement strand
CCAATGCACATTGGCAATTGGGAGAAGAAAGTGAAGCTTTAAGTCAAGTTGATATGGCACTGGCCATCTTCCCCAATGACGACATCCCATTTCACCGACGTGAACTGAAAACATCACTTCTGAAAGCTCAAATTGCCCATCACCAAGGCAAAACAGAAACGGTCAAGGAAATCAAACAACAAGTGATGACTACACTACAGTCACAAGAACCCATTAATGAATCGTGGCTCAAGATGGCAGAAGAAGCTTTCAACGACCTCGCTGAACAGCCTCAGTAACTTTTCTTGGCGATGCTTTTACTCAGCTCTGTGGCCTGCATCAAAACTGCAGTGCCATACCAAGGAATCAATTCCATTTTCAAGCGACCGGCTTGAATGGCCGGATCGGTTTCGGTTAATGCTTTGGCCTCTTCAACCGTACTGACGTCGAACACATAAATGCCGCGCAAACCTTGGTCGTTTTTACCAAACGGCCCTGCCAAAACCAAGACGCCTTCCTCGGCCATCCGTTTGATGTTATCCATGTGTGCCTTTTGTAACTCGGCCGCTTGTTCAGGTGATTGATCGCGATTGGGGCCTGCCTTCAACAAGGCCATCACATACATCTTCATTCCGTAGTCATCGGCCCCCAGTTTTTGAGCCAATTCGGGATCGTATTCCGACTGTGCTGTGCCAACCATCATGAATAATAACAGTGTTAATTTCATCTTAGACTCACTTAAGCTAAAAATAAACATTATATCCATGACTTCTCGCCCCTATCAATCCAAACCGGCTTACTTTACAATGTTTGCTCTTTTTTAAACTCTGATGAGGGATTTTATGAAATTCACACCACGCCCGATTTTGGCAGGTGCATTGGCTGGCTTGATGCTTGCTGGTGCGGCTTTTGCCGAATTGCCCAAAGGCATGAGTAAAGTGACGTCAGTAGAAGGCATCACAGAATACCAACTGGAAAATGGTTTACAGGTATTGATGTTCCCTGACCCAAGCCAGGAAACCATCACGGTCAATGTCACTTACCACGTCGGTTCCAAACATGAAAACTACGGCGAAACCGGCATGGCTCATTTATTGGAGCATTTGGTATTCAAAGGCACACCACGCCACAAAGACATCCCCAAAGAGTTGACAGATCACGGTGCTGAGCCCAATGGCACCACCTGGACCGATCGCACCAACTACTTCGAAACTTTCACGGCCACCGATGAAAACCTGAACTGGGCATTGGACATGGAAGCCGACCGCATGGTCAACTCTTTCATCGCCAAGAAAGACCTGGATTCAGAAATGACCGTGGTTCGAAACGAATTAGAAAACGGTGAAAACAACCCCGTGCGCGTCTTGCTACAACGCCTTTTGGCCGTTTCGTTTGACTGGCATAACTACGGCAAAAGCACCATCGGTGCCCGTGCCGATTTGGAAAATGTGGACATCAGCAACCTCCAAGCGTTTTACAAAAAATACTACCAGCCTGACAACGCCACGTTGATCGTTGCCGGTAAGATTGATGAAGCGGCCACTTTGAAATTGGTTGACAAATACTTTGCCCCGATTCCAAAACCGACCCGCAAACTGACACCGCTTTACACAGAAGAAGGCATCCAAGACGGTGAACGTCAAGTGACGGTTCGCCGTCCTGGTGACGTCCAAGTGGCCGCAGCCATGTACCGCGTGCCTGCCGGTGCTGACCCTGCCTTCCCAGCCGTCAGCGTGTTGACACAAATTTTGGCAGACCCTAGATTTGGTCGCTTGCAAGAACAAGTGGTGAAAAAAGAATTGGCCGCTGCCTCTTTCGGTTTTCCATTCCAATGGGCTGAACCCGGTGTCGTTACTTTCATGGCACAAGTGGCCAAAGACCAAGACCTGGATGCTGCCAAAGACGCCATGTTGGCCGTTTTGGAAGACATCCAAAACAACCCCATCACTGAAGAAGAAGTCAAACAAGCCAAAGCCAACTTGATTAAGCAATTTGAACTGTCATTCAATTCATCTGAAGGTGTGGCTTTACAAATCTCTGAATGGTTGGGCATGGGGGATTGGCGCTTGATGTTCCTGGACCGTGACCGTTTAGAA
>JAUHZH010000041.1 GCA_030426065.1 Gammaproteobacteria bacterium | reverse complement strand
GATGCTTTGCGCGAAGTGGTGAAAACCCAAGGCATGCGCAACTCAAACACCATGGCCATTGCACCAACCGCCACCATTTCAAACATCTCAGGTGTGTCACAATCGGTTGAACCGGTTTACCAAAACTTGTTTGTGAAATCTAACTTGTCTGGTGAGTTCACAGTCATCAATCCATACCTGGTTGAAGACTTGAAAGCCTTGGACCTGTGGGATGATGTGATGGTCAACGACTTGAAATATTTTGATGGCAGTGTGCAACCCATTGACCGCATCCCACAAAATTTGAAAGACAAATACGCCACGGCATTTGAAGTGGATTCACGTTGGTTGGTGGAAGCGGCTTCGCGCCGGCAGAAATGGATCGACCAAGGCCAATCATTGAATTTATACATGGTTGAGCCTTCAGGTAAAAAGTTGGACTCTTTGTATAAACTGGCCTGGGTTCGCGGCCTGAAAACCACTTATTACTTGCGCTCCATCGGTGCCACACACGTAGAGAAAAGTGTCGATGCCAGCTCCTCACAAGCACCGGTCAGCACCACGCCGGGATCACAAGCACCACAAGCCTGTTCCATTTTGGATCCAGATTGCGAGGCTTGCCAATAAGGAATACAATGCCCCGCTTTTTTGCGGGGCTTTTGCCTGAAAGAGAGACAAAACATGATGAATTGGGACGACCCATTGGGTATGGGAAAAAAAGAAACGGATGCCAAACCCGAACCAAAACCAGTACCAGAAGTCAAGCCTGAGCGCGCTGTCAAGCCACCTCAAGCGGCCACAGAACTGAATGTCACGCCAGAAAACGCGATTTCTAATGCCATGAGTGGATTGGAACCTGTGCGCGCAGAAGACAAGCGGGTGGTCAATGGCATGACCGACATCAATCAGTTGGCGCCATTCAAGTACCCATGGGCTTGGAAATTCTTTTTGAATGCCAATAAAAATCACTGGACGCCGCTGGACATCAACATGACCCAGGACGTTCATGATTACAACAAAACCCTGACGGAAGATGAAAAGCACGTTTACCAAAACGTGTTGTCGTACCTGACCACTTCCGATATTTTAGCAATGCGCAACATTGGATTGGCCGTGATGGAAAAAATGTCGGCACCCGAGTTGCAAATCTATCAAGCCAGACAGGTTTATGAAGAGGCTTTGCACACTTGGACTTACCAGCATTGTATTGAGACTATTGGTTTGGACCAAGGCGAGATTTACAACCGCTACCGTGTGGTCCCAGAAATCAACCAAAAAATTCAAGTGGCCAATCGACGCTTGAATTCGGTGCTTCGCCCAGACATCGACTTGAATGACAAAGACGAGTTGGAAAATTTTGTTCTGGCTTACATGTTCTTTGCCGCGATTTTTGAAGGCTGCTGGTTTTACAATGGCTTCAGCCCCATCTTTGCTTTGCAGCGCCGCGGTTTGATGAAGGGCACCGCTGAGCAGTTGCAATACATCATGCGTGATGAAGTGATGCATTGTTCGTTCGGTATCCGAGTTTGTAAACAAATCATCGAAGAAACCGGCGTTTCCATCGATCCCAAAAAAGTCAGACACATGTGGGATGAGTCAGAAGCGGCCGAAGCAGGATACGCTAAGTTTCTGCTGCGCCGTCCGATTTTGGGTTACTCAGCTGAAGATCACTCTGAGCAATTCCGTTACATCGCCAACCGCCGAGCACGACAATTGGGCATCGATGAGCCATTCCCTGGTGCCCAATGCACCTTGCCATGGCTTGATGAGCAGTCCAATTTGAGAAAAGAAAAGAACTTCTTTGAAACCCGCGTCACCGAATACCAAACTGGGGGTGCACTCAGCTGGGATTAAAAGCCTCATTTCCTTATTGATCCTTATTGAAAAGCCGGGTTGCCCGGCTTTTTTTGTTTTTTGTTTTTAACTGTGAAACTAATCACAGTATTACTTGAGCAATTGGGCTTGATATTCCTATAATAATAGGGGTCTGTGTAATTTATTGACATGGATTTTTTATATATAGAGGTGAAATAATGGAAATTAAAAACAAAAAATCCAAGGCAGTCTTACTCGCTTTGGTGGCGGCATCCATGCCAGCCTTTGGGGATAAATACAGCCAACATGATCAGTTAACGGCATCATACTCAGAAGCGTTGAAGTCAAAAGGAGATGGTGAGTCCGTAAATAAGGACTTTGATGGTGGGTATTGGCTCAACATCGCAGCAGCAGGTGGCACCACGATTTATTCTGATGATCCATACACATACTCTCAAAATGGTTGTGTATATTATGATGCTGGAGGATGGCTTGAAATTAACTTGCGTTTGCCTGATGGGCACCGAATTAACGGAATCAGGCATTACTATGTTGATGGAGATACAGGGAGTAGCTCAGCGCAGTTATATGTGGCGCCAAGTAATGGTGGATTTACGCCACTACAAACAGTGGCCTCTACAGGTGACAGTGGAACATATTCAAGTTTATATGAAGCTATGGATACTCCACACATTGTGGACAATGCCAATAATGCATATGTTATTCGGTTCACTTCAGGTGGAGGTGGATCAACACAAGAAATGTGTGGTGTCAGGTTAAACATGACGCCAAACCCTTAATTCAACGGAGATTATAATGAAAAATTTAAAAAAAATTGTATGTATGCTCTCTGTTGGTGTTTGTTCAGCAGGGTTCGCAAGTGATTTGAAACACAAAGAGATTGCTGAACTGGAGTCCAGTTTGCCAGCGGGTTTACAAATCAATGCAGAAGGTGAAGTTGTTAAAGTGGCCAATAAAGCAATGATCGACATCCACCGACCAGTAGGTGGAACATCCATCCGATATTATTCTTCGGCCGCCTCACCTATGCATTCGATCGGAGGAGATTATAGCTATGTATCACCTGGGTGCAGAGCATCAGTCAGTGGTGGCATTTCATTGGATGAAGCTGTTGATTTACCGTTGGATACCAAAATCGTGTCTTTCACAGCATATGGTTTAGACAACAACAGCACCCAAGCTGGCAGTGCCATTTTATATACCACTAATATCGCAACAGGGGATTTGGACATTTACAACAGTTACAGTTCAGGAAATACTGAAACCCCTGGTAGGTATAGCATTGGTGGTTTTCTGGATTTGGACCGTACTTACAATGACAGTTTGTTTGTTCGCCTTTCTTCGAATGGCACTGAAATTGATATTTGTGGATATCGAATTGGTTTTGTGCCACCAGATGTGGCATCAGACATCATTTTTGTAGATAACTTTTATCGATAATTCACAGGAGATTGAAGATGAATATATTAATTCGAAGTATGTATATTGCTGGTGGGTTATTGATGACATCAGTGGGAGTGGGACAAGTTGATGATGTAGATGAGCTTGTGCGTAAAGACAGCCAATCGTTTCATGTCATAAAAACTGAAAAAACGAAAAAGCCTCCGGTTATGGACTCCCAAATTTATGGCAATAAAGACTATGGTACCGGTAATTATTCCGTTATATACCAAGCGTCAAGTGCAGCTGCAGTTGATGCTGGTGGCGAATCCACATATGCTGGATCGGGCTGTATTTACATGCCAGCAGGGACCACTGGTTTGGCACGGTATGACATTCCGTTACAAATCCCAACAGGGCATCAAATTTTGGGAATGAGATACGCTTTCAATGACAGTTCTGCAAGCAGTTCACAAGCACTGTTGTACAGCATAGATCAGTCAACAGGCGCTTTTGTGACAGAACATTCGGTGGTTTCCACTGGAGACACTGGTTATGGCAGTATCTATAACTCCTTGACAGGTGGTCTGGATATCGATAACGGAAATTACAAGTATGGAATCAGATTTTGGTCACAGGAAGCAGGAGCTACACAAACCATGTGTGCGTTGAGGATAGAAGTGGACTCTGATCCAGCTCCATAACCTAAAATTTATGGTTGTTGATTGAAAAGCACCCGCCTGATTGGCGGGTGCTTTTTATTTTGGGGTCACCTATGGGGTGCTGTGTAAATTCCGATGGGGAGGTTTTCTCGGTTCCAAGTGCCACCCGGATTATTAAGGAATTCGAGTTCTAAAGTGCCGATGCCATCGATGCGTTCATCACGAATGGTGTTGTGCAACTGCAGGGTGAGTTCACCTGAAAGTACGGTGCTGAATGGCACAGGGGTTTGGGTTCGGCCATAGCCAATCACCTGGGTCAGAGGTATGGTCAAAGGTTGTCCGGGTTGGTGGTTGGCAGCACTCCCAATGGCCCAACGAGGCAAACCACTGGCGTCGTAGAAATAGATGATGCTGGTCACTGAATCAAATGCTTGTGCAATCGAGAAGCCCCAGCCTGATTCGCTCAGGCCGCCCCACCAAGTGCCGCCGAAATCAGGATTGGGTTTGCTGGCCTCAGCGACAATCGGTTGTACACACCAAGTCGCTTCGGTGCCATCGATGCGCCACGTGACCAGGGCGGATTGTGACAAGTCACGGTTGGGGTGGCCGTCTTGGCAAGCCGAATGGCTGACTGCATCATCGTTGTTGAAATTAAACATCAGTCGGCCATCGGAGATGTTGTTATCGAAGGTGAAGGTGTTGGCTTGCCAATCCCAAGTGGGACGATCCAAAGTGCCAGGCTCAAAATGTTCATTGAGCATGCCATTAGACCAGGTGGTGACGGAGTTGTACCATTCGTTGACACCTAGGTCGTTGTAAGTGTAGAACATGGTGTAATAAATGTCTTTGAAATCAATGGATTCTATGACGAAGCCATGACCATTTCTGCTGGGATCGAACCACATGCCTTTGTTGGGTCTGGCTTGATCGCCTGCCGTGCTGTTACAAACATCGCACCCGGCTGCATCCGGCAAGTAGGCATTCTCTATTCTGATGTCATCGACCCAAAAACCAGTGGCTGCTGAGTTGCTGTCTGAAACCACCCTGAAGCGGAATTGGAAAGACTGTCCGGCCCACTGATTTCCTAAATCTACGGATGCTTGGCGCCAGGCCAATTGGGTGCCAGACCACGCTTGACGTCCTTGTATGGGGTTGTTCAGATAAAGCTGGCCATCATAAGCCACTGAACTCAAGTGACCGATGTCTTGCCAAGTGCCATCAGTTGTTCTGAGTTCCAAAACCACGCCATCCCAATATTGAAATGATGTGCCTTCCATGTCATACCGCAGGGCAAAATCCAGTTCACTGTCACCCGATCCAGCAATCAGCCAAGGAGAGGTCAACGTTTTGTCACCGTACTCACCTTCATTACTGGCAAACCAACTGCGATTGCCTTCAAAAGCATCGCTGCTGACTGGTTGCCAATTGCTTTGACCCAATGCGACTTCGGCTGTCATCACAGGATCAGATTCTGCATTGGCAACAAAGCCTTTGGTGTCAAATCCTTGGTTGGCACCTGTGAACACAGTGAAGTTGTGGCCGTATGAGCCACCATTGTGACTCAGCATCAAATCAAATTTGAGGTCTGACAGGCAACTGTTGCTTCCATCCAAAGTCACTTGGATGGGGATGGTGATGTCGGTATGGGCGGGCAGTGTGCCGATGGCTTGGCTTGAAGTGGGGATGCTGGTTCCTGCCGGTGTGTTCCATGACACGCTCACACCTTCCAAGTTGATGCCGATTTGATTCTCTATGGTGAACATCAGGATACCTGATTCGCCACCGTCGAGTCGGTTGTCGTCATCACAAGATGATTGGGTGGTGATGAATCGATCATACCGCACGGTAAAGGGACTGCGACTGGCTTTGAAAGTACCCCGACCGTGGGTGCCGACATACAAATGATCGGTGCCTTGCCAAACCAAATCGATGACGCGGGTGTAGGCCACATCATAGCCATACCGTTGCCAACCAGTGGCGGTGGATGCCCACAAACCCAGCTCAGAACCCAAGTACATTTGATTCGGGTCACTTGGATCAAACACCAGGCTGTACAGCGGCATATCAGGCAGGTTGGCCGATTCATTCTGCCAGCTGCTTTGGTCAGCTGGGGTGGATTGAAGCCGATTCGATTGGTAGTTGCCTTTGGTGGCAAACAAGCGGTTGCCTGGAGACACGACCAAATCAGTGACGATGTCAGAAAATGACGAATTGTTGCTGTAAATTTGTGTGACGGTGTTGCTGGTACCGAGGCCATCGATGCGGAATATGTTACCAAAAGCGGTGGCAGCAAATGCCTGAGAAGGGTTGTTGGGGTTGAATGCCAAAGCAGTGATCGAAGTGCCATCTAAAGTTCCTGTGACATCAGTCCAAGTGGCAGCGCCCAAAGAACGGGCGTTGTTGGTGAAGAACACATTGTCTGTTCCGACCATTAAGCGGTTACCGTTCAACGGATCCAAGATGAATGGTTGAATGAACCGGGCACCGTCGGTGTCTGGCAGCTCCATGGCTTGAACCGCCAAGCCTTGGTTGTTGGAGCCGTACAGTTGACCTTCAACATAGGAGCCATAAACAAATTGTGGTTGTTGTTGGTCCCAAGCACTGTAACCACCATCGCCACCTTGCCACTCAAACCAATCTTGGCTGTTGCCATAATACATTTGCGATCCGTTGTCCTGGGTGCCAGAAGTGACACGTGAACCATCCGGGCTGACTGCAATGCCGTAGGTTTGTGAAATGTTCAGGCCATTGTTCAAATTAAAGTAGGATTGACCACCGTCCTCTGATTTGGATACACCCCCATCACTGACCACATAAACATGGTTGGGGTTGTGGGGGCTGAAAATGTAGCCATGGTGGTCGGCGTGGATGTAGTTGGACATGAAGCCGGCGTTGGGTGACCAAAATGAATTGGCGGCAATGGTGTCACCGCCGTTAAAACTGACAAACTGATCAACGGCACCCATGAGCACGTGGTCTGAATCTGAGGGATTGACGGCAATCGCCAAATCATACCACCCTTGACGCTCAATGAAAGCGGTGTCAGATGCGGTTTTGCTGAAAGCTTGCCCTTGGCCTGGAGAACGCCACAATCCCAACGTGGCATTGTCTGCATTGCTCACAGCGACATAAGCCACACCATCTGACCCGAAGGCCAATTCCATGCGACCAACATTGAGTTTTGGTAAGCCATTATCTAAAACAGCCCAGCTGCTGCCACCATTGTCGGATTCCATAACAAAGCGTTGGAGCGGCTCAGCAATGGCGGGTTTGACACTGCCGGATACCGTGTTGTTGGCATCCACTATCAACTGTCCAGCGGATTGACTGATCATGGCGGAAGGGATGGTTATGGTGTCGTCTTCACCGCCCATGGTGAAAGGTGCATCAGGACCATTTTGATAAATGATGGCAGCCACAGCGCCAGCATCTTGAGCATTTTTGACTTTCACTGTGAAATTGCAAGAACCCCTTTGAATCAATGCGATATTCCCAGTGACGTCATTGGTGATGGGTTGGCAGCCATCTTCAATGGTGCCTGAATTGTCATCAACCAAAACAATGTCACCACTGATGCCGTTGATGCCAAAGTCAGGGCCAAACCCGGCAGGGATGGCGTCGTATTGACCACTGATTTGTCCTGGTGAAGTGATTTCCAAAGCCAAAGAATCATTGACAAATCCATAGTGAACGGCCAGAACATGCTGTTCGTTGTTGGGGTTGACTTTTAAATCGACAAAGCCGCGTCCTGTGGTGGATACGTTACTGATTTCAGTCCACGTGTCACCCAAATCGGTGGAGCGGAAAATGCCCCTCTGGGTGGCCGCCAACAACACGTCGGATTGTGGGATGCGGGCCAGGCGATTGACATAATAAAAATTATCATTGACGGTGTTCGGCAAGGCTTGCCATGTGTCACCAAAATCTTCAGAAACGTAAATGCCGGCGCCCTGGGCGGCATCAAAATTAAAAAACCCTTCTCCGGTGCCGATGAAAACCCGGTTAGGGTGGTCGGGGTCGGTGGTCATGGAACCAATCACGATGTTGGACAAAAAGTCCGACTTGGGCTGCCATGACTGGCCGTCATCAGTCGATTTCCAGACACCGCCAGAAATGCCCGCAGTAAGCAAAGTATTGGGGTCACTGGGGTGAATGGCAAAGGCGCGGATGCGGCCGCCGAAGACGCCGGGGCCGATGTCTTCAAATGCCAGGGGGGGGATCGTGGGTGTGGTTTTACTGGCTTTTGCTTGCACATCAAGTTGTTGTTTGATCTTCAGATTCAAGGTGGCAGGGTTGGTGCCTTTGGGTGTGCCTCTCATAGACTGCAGCCAAGCAGCGGCTTTGTCTGGTTGGTCATACCGCTTGACTTCCTTTTGAAGGTGATAAGCGTTCTTAGGTTTGTGATCTTTTGTTTGTTTGAAAGATTCGAGAGAATACCAAGTCACAGTGGAAAATGCGGCCAGAGCGCACAGTGCTTTGATGTGAATTCGCATGACAAGACCCTACATTGAAAATGAAATCATCATAGCAAAAAAAAAGGCAGCAATAAATGACTGCCTTTAGAATTTATTGACCGGATGATTTACTGGAAAATAAAACCAACGATGGTCAAGACAACGGTGTAAGGCAAGGCCATATAAACCATGCGCATGTAACCGAGGCGAATGGCCGGTGCCAATGCCGAAGTCAACAGAAACAAGAAAGCGGCTTGTCCATTGGGCGTGGCCACAGAAGGCAGGTTGGTGCCGGTGTTGATGGCGATGGCCAAACTTTCGAAATGTTCACGGGTGATTTGACCGGCATCAAAAGCGGCTTTGACTTCGTTTATGTAGACCGTTGCCACGAAGACGTTGTCAGATATCGCGGACAAAATCCCATTGGCCAAGAAAAATGCTTGCGGTTGCAAATCCAAATCCATGGCCAAAACCTTTTCAATCACTGGCGTGAACAGGTGCAAATCATGGATCATGCCGACAATAACAAAAAAGATACACAGCAAAGAAACAAAAGGCAGTGATTCTTCAAAAGCATGACCGATGCGATGTTCTTCTGTGACGCCGGTCAATGCCGTGATGACCACCAACAATGACAAACCGACCAGACCCACTTCCATGATGTGTAAATACAAACCCACAATCAGCAGCACACCACAAATGCCTTGAACGACCAGTGAATAATTGTCCTTTGAAGTTCGTTTTTCGTCCTGTTCTTTCAAGTAGCTTTCTAAGATGTTTCGAACGTCATCATCCAGTTTGGCGCCGAAGCCAAATTTTCCAGTCAACTCCAAAACAATCAAAGTGGCGATGCCAGCAATAAATACGGGTATGGTTACGTGAGCCATTTGAGTGGCAAAAGTGACGAAATCCCATCCCATTTTTTCACTGATCAACAAGTTTTGTGGTTCACCCACTTGGGTACAGACACCACCCAAAGCCGTGCCCACGGCGCCATGCATCACCAAAGAGCGAATGAAAGAACGGAATTTGGCCAAGGTGTCACCGCCCATTTGGGTTCGGTCATTGATGCCATCGTTGTTGTTGTCAGTACCCATGGTGGAGTGGACTTTTTCATAGACGCCATACAAGGCACCAAATACAGTGATCAAAACGGCCATCACCGTGAGTGCATCCAGGAAAGCAGACAAGACGGCTGCGGCCACTGAAAACATCAGTGACAGAACCACTTTGTTCTTCACTTTCATCAAGATTTTTCCAAAAAGGAAAATCAATAAAGGCTGCATGAAATAGATGAAACTGACCATGAACACCAGCAACATGATGACGCCCAGGTTTTGGTTGATTTCATACCAGACGGTTTCCGGGGTGGTTAATCCCAGAGCCAATACTGCCAAAGCCAACAGACCACCGGATTGTAATGGGTAACATTTGAGGGCCAAGGCCAAAGTCATGATGAACATGCCAATGAACGCCCAACCCATGACGGTGGGGCCAAGCAATTCATTCAGTGGGTAGCAAGCAGCCAAGAATAGCAAAATGGTCAATTTGAACCACTTCGGGCTGTTGCCCAAAAATTCATCAAAAGCAGTTTTAAGCACGGGTTTCTCCAACGATGGTTGACAAAATAGCCAGCTATTTTACCTGAAAGCCACGTGATTTTATATATGACCTGTGTCAGTTTCGCTCTTGGTGTAGTGTCCTGTACTTGGCTGGGCTATCAGCGGACTTGAAACTACCCTATACAAGGCATCATCCACAGGGAATGGCACTTCCTTTTCAAGGATGACAACGCAGTAGAGGGCGGTTTCCCAGTTCGCCCGAAGGGAAGCCATCAAATGCCCCAATACTCACGTTGCAGCTTTTGCTAAGGGTGTGGCCATTTCCAGCA
>JAUHZH010000040.1 GCA_030426065.1 Gammaproteobacteria bacterium | reverse complement strand
TGGCACCACCACCCATTTGTTACCCGAACCACCGGAGCGATTACAGGTCACCAGCAACCAACCTCAATCTTTAACCGTTGCATGGCAGGCACCACAAACTGACGCCGGTGGTCTGTATGGTGATGCGGCCACCAGTTACGTGATCTACCGTTCCGGTGATGGGCGCAACTTTGACAACGGAACCGAAGTGGCGAGCACATCCCACACTTTCAATGACATGAGTCCTGGGCAATTACAGTACATCAAAGTCAAAGCCAAAAACGCAGGTGGCTTGTCCCTCGATTCTGAGGTTTTGGGAGTCCGGACGGCATTCAATGAAAGCCAGGTGTTGGTGGTCAATGGTTTTGATCGATTGAATTCAGGACAATTGATTTCACACAACATCCCTGACATCGGTGGGCTGGTTGACCGGATGTACCTCAGTCAAATGAACCGTTTTGATTATGTGATTGAACACGGCGACGCCTTGGCCGCTGCCTTTGTCGCTTTTGACTCAAGCAGCAATGAGGCGGTTGAACAAGGCTCAGTAGATTTAACAACTTATCAAGCCGTGATCTGGTACTTGGGTGAAGAATCCAGCATTGGCAGCACACTGACAGCCACAGAACAGTCTTTGCTCCAAGCCTATTTGAACCAAGGTGGACAACTGTTCATTTCCGGTGCAGAAATTGCATGGGATTTGGATCATTTGGGTTCAGCAGCCGACCGCGATTTTTATCACAACACCTTGATGACCGCCTATGACAGTGATGATGCGAACACCCATCAAGCTGCCGGCGTGGCGGGCTCACCTTTTCAGGACCTGGCCCAAATCATCTTCGATGACGGCAGCCACCACAGCTACCAGGTGGAATACCCAGATGAGTTAACGCCTTTGGGTTCAGCTTATCATTGCTTGACATACGTTGGAGCCGGCTCAGCCTGCACCTACGTCGACACCGGCACTTACCGTGTGATTCATTTGGGATTCCCGTTTGAAACCATCATTGACCAGCAAACACGGAACGACATGATGTCTGCCACCATGGATTATTTCTTGATAGAAGTTGATAATGATTTGATCTTTGAGGATGGTTTTGACTGAACGCATGACATAAATGAATTGGTGTGAGAGATTGAAAGGTCGTGAAACACTCTTTAAATACCGTAATTAACACACGCTAAAGAGAGGAATCATGAAATCAAAACACTTAAAAATTGCAATGCTGTTGGCCTTGGGCCATTTTTCCATGGACAGTGAAGCCGATGTGAAAGTCTACACCACGTTGTGTAACACCAGCCAAAACCCTGTGGAGTTCAGTTTATATAACCACAACGACATTTTTGCAGGTGCCGTACCATTGGTGAAAAAAGCAGTGAGGGCTTGTTCTAGTGTAGTGTCCTAAACTTGGATAGGTTATCAGAAGTCATCAAATGCGCCAAGACCAGGCGCAGCTTGAAGACAATGGTTTATCCCTTATTAAGAGCTGCAACGCCGTATTGGGGCATTTGATGGCTTCCCTTCGGGCGAACTGGGAAACCGCCCTCTACTGCGTTGTCATCCTTGAAAAGGAAGTGCCATTCCCTGCGGATGACGCCTTGTATAGGGCAGTCTCACAGTCCGCTGATGGCCCAGCCAAGTTCAGGACACTACACCAGTGTCAAGAAAGTCACACACACCGACTTATGGCACAACCAACCACCTGCCAACATTTTACAACTGGTGTACCGAGATGTTGGGGCTGTGAAAGGCACTGAAATCAAAGTCTGTGTTGATGCCAAGGGTAAATTCAAAGGCTACGTTGAAGCGGGAGCCAATGCCTGTGCAAAAGCCACATCTGAAGTTAACTTTTTGCCCGCTCCTGAGTTGACCTATGCTCAGGGCGACTTGAAGGTATTGGAATCAAGAATGTTGCCAAATGAAGTGGAATGCAACAGCAAAGACTTATTGAACAACTGCACAAAATTCACCACCACTTACAGCTACACGGACGGTAAGCAGTGTTCAGGCAACAATGAATAATTGAGGTTATGGAAAAAAAGACGGCCCAACCATTAACCTGGTTGGGCCGTTTTGCTTATGAACGGTAAAAGTCTTTGATGGCAAAAGCCAATTCCAAAGCTTGCTCGTAGTTCAATCGGGGATCCACCTGAGTGGTATAGGCTTTGCTCAAATCGGCTTCTTGTAAAGCACGCGCACCACCCAAACATTCGGTGACGTTTTCACCGGTCAGTTCCAAATGAACACCACCCAAGTGAGAACCATTGACTTTGTGTGTTTTGATCGACATTTCAACTTCCTTACGGATGTTTTCAAAACGACGTGTCTTGTAACCGTTTGAAGTGGATTCGGTGTTGCCATGCATCGGATCAGAACACCAAATGACTTTCAAATTGGCTTTTTGAGCCACTTCAATCAGGCGAGGCAAATGGGTTTCGATGTTTTCGGCACCAAAACGATGGATCAACACCAACTTGCCGTCTTCATCATGCGGATTCAAGGTCCGACACAGATCAACCAAATGATCAGATTCGGTTTCCTTGCCGATTTTCACACCCACTGGGTTTTGCACACCGCGCAGCAGTTCAATGTGCGCAGAGTCCATTTGGTTGGTACGCAAACCGATCCAAGGCAAATGGGTACTCAGGTTGAAATGCCCGTCTTGACGTGGCACTTGGCGGGTCAAAGCTTGCTCATAATGCAAGTGCAACGCTTCGTGTGAACAGAAAAACTCAACGTTGGACAAGTTGTTGATCGCACGTCCAGCCAAAATTTCAGCGAAATTGATGGATTCTGAAATTTTCTCAACCAATTCATGAAACTTGTTGGCATTGGGTGAATGTTTGACCCAAGCCAGATCCCAGTATTCTGGGTGACGAATGTCCGCGAATCCACCGTCCACCAAGGCCCGAACAAAATTCATCGTCATCGAAGCATGGTGGTAAGCAGTGAGCATCCTTTGAGGATCAGGCACACGGGCAGCTTCAGTGAAGTCATTGTCATTGACAATTTCGCCTCGGAATGAAGGCAAAGTCACACCATCTCGCGTTTCTGTGTCGGCTGAACGGGGTTTGGCGTATTGGCCAGCAAAACGTCCCACCCGAACCACAGGTGTGCGACAGCCGTGGATCAGCACCAGACTCATCTGAATCAACACTTTCAAACGGTTCGAAATGATCGGCGATGAGCAATCAGCAAAACTTTCAGCACAATCACCACCTTGAATCAAGAATCGCTCACCCCTTTGCACTTCGGCCAAATAATGTTTCAGGCGTTTCACTTCCCAAGAAGTGACCAAAGGTGGCACGGTAGACAACCGGTCTACGGCTTGTGCCAACGCCGCTTGATCAGGGTAAGTGGCTTGTTGACGGATGGTTTTTCTTTGCCAGCTCTCTACCGACCAATCACTGAGGGGATTGCGGTTTTGTTTTGTCAAAGTATTCATGATTCCACCTTTTTAAAAGTCCAAATGAGGGTGTAAATTAACAAGCCAATGAAGCACAACATGGCCCAAAATGGCATCGAAAGACCCCAAAGTTCCCAGCTGATTTCTGCGCAAGAGCCCGACCCGGTCAACACCTTTGACAAGGCACTCAACCAACCATCATACTCAAGCATCATGCCCAGACTGGGCCCACAATCAGGCACCTCTTCAGCCGGCAAACCTTGCATCCACACGTGGCGGCCACTGATGGCGATGCCAATACCTGTTGTGATGACCAACAAGCCACCAAAGACTTTGCGACCCCAGCCCAAAGCGGGCTTTATTGCGGCCAACAAAAACAATACACCTATGGCAAAGAACACCACCCGCTGCAAAATGCAAAGGTTACAAGGGATCAAGAAATCCACATACTCAACATAATACGCATAACCCAACAAACCAGCACAAAACAAAGCAGGTAAAGCGGTCATGATGCGGAATATGTTTTTAGTCATGTGAATCTCCAAATATGCAGTTAAGGTGGCAAGGGTAACAAATAACCCCGATGAATCAAAGCTTAAGACCACAAGATAGAACAAAAAATTCCTATCAAATGAAACCATTTTTTCTGGTCATTCCCTTGCCATAAATCATCAACCAGTTAAGAATCATGAATTGAGCATACAGTCAGTGGTCATTTGCGGTGCTATAATGTGCTTTTTATTGAACACACCGCCATGGACACCTTGATCAAGTATTCGCTTACTTTTCTCTTGTTGACATTAACTGTATCAGATTCGTTTGCCAATTCCAGAACCCAAGTCATATCTGACTCCGAATCCATGAAGCTGTCTTATGAGCAAGCGCAACAAATCAACAACCGTTTGATTTACCATGCCACCGATGAAAACGGCCCCGCACTGATTGCTCGAGACAACACCACGGGTCAAAGCCAAGTGTTGTATTCAGGCGAATTGATGCACCCTGGCATGATTAAAATTGGCCAAGAAGTTTTCTTTGCATCACAATCGGGTGGTGATAAATACTTATGGAAAACAAACGGCAGCCCATCAGGCACAACGCAGATAAGCACGATTCAATTATATGGCACCTTAATTGCCATTGATTCATTTGTGTTAAGTAAGGGGGTCAATGGTGATCTGGTCATCAGCGATGGCGTTGAAACCACCTCACATCAACAAAATTTTTTGGACCCCGAAAGTACATGTGTTTTTGCCTTAGATCACGTCATCAGTTTGTCTCATGATCTCAATGCAAACACCACCCATTTGGTTCTTTTTCAAAACGGTCAAACCACCACCATTGACACGCCTAGAGAATCTGAGTATTTTTTAGTTTCAAATAAAATCATGTTTGCTCACAATGGCTTTTGTTATGCCAAGACAAGTGAGAATTTCATGAAAATTGATCCGAATGGCGAGGTGGAATACCTGAATGATGCATGGCAAACTTTTGAAGTTTCCAACCTTTTTCCATTTCAAGACCGCCTTTATGTCATCGGCAATGATGAACAAGGGAGCTTCATAGGCCGATTGACAAGCGACGAATCACAACTGGATGCCACTTTCCCTGTCGACTGGTATCAGTGGATCTATGGACACCAAACATATGACAACATGATTGCCATCTCAACCACCACCCCCAATGCCTCCCCTGTCATCAACACGTCCTACTTTCTCAATTCAGATTTGGTCCAAATTGAGGGTTTGGGTGGTCCCCACATCAATGTGCCCACACCTCACCCTTTTAATGGTGATCAGCTTTATATGGCATACCGATCCAACAACAGCCCAGGCCGTATACAGCTTGCCCAAGATGTTGCAATGTCTGACCTCTTGATTGAATTGAATGATTCAGTGGTTGAATCGGTCGCAAGTGATGCCAATTCTAACGAAGTGTTCCTTCTACTCAGAGACAGATTGACCCTCAAGCGTTCCATCGAATGGCTCACTGAAAAACCCAGCATCGGCAAAAGCATCAATGGCCTCTGGTATGACTCTGAAATTGAAAACCAGGGCATTTCAATACACCAAGGGAAAAGGCCAGACGGCTCTGAGTATGTGTTTGTCACCGTTTACACTTTCAAAGATGATGAGCCATTCTGGTTGGCTGGGGTGGCTGACATCACGCACCCACAAATCAGCCTTTCAGTGACACTCGCCAACTTTCAGGGTGGACAGATGTTTCAATCAGGCAACAGCCCAACTCAAAACACTTTTGGTGCCGTTGAATTGGAAATGACGGGCTGCAACCAACTCAAAGCCTCTTTGCAATCTGGTGTGATCAACTGGACCTTGAACCTCTCGCGGATTGACAACATGCAATTCAGCCATTTGTGTATAGAGTGATTTGTCCATGGTCAGATTTTCCTAAACCTTGGAATTAAATCAGATAAGGGGTTAATCATTGGGAGTGATTTCGTTATCATGAAGGCATGACAAAAAACGACATCATTAACACATACCAAACCCAAGTGGTCAACAAATTCCAGGTCTACAACAGCCTGTTTTTGAACCTCCCTTTTGATCAAATCCAACAGGTTGGCGAATTGTTGCCTTTGTTGAATCAGGCGTGTCAAAAAGGGTTTGAAGAAGGCTTGAGTCCCTTGGACATCATCACCGCCTTCATGGCTGAACATTTCAACCACGTTGACAGAGAAAACCACCAGGCGATTTTGTTTAAATTCATTCAGTACATCGAACGTCAAATCGTCCTTTTTGATGCCGTTGAAGAAGCTGCTTTTGAGCGCAACCACGCCATCAATGGCGAAGGCAGTCTGCCCTATTTGGCTCAACAAAGCCAATTTTTGGGCTTGACTGATGCCCTCAAAGCACAGTTGCTCAAGCACCACACACGGGTGGTTTTGACCGCCCACCCCACACAATTTTATCCTGGTCCCGTACTCGGCATCATCAACGAGTTGGCAGCGGCCATCCAAATCGATGACATCGCCACGATTGGCACACTGCTGAAGCAATTGGGCAAGACGCCACTTTATAAAAAAGACAAGCCCACACCGTTTGATGAGGCGGTCAGTTTGACCTGGTATTTGGAGAATGTGTTTTACCCCGCTGCCAAGCACATCAACACCCGGTTGGATGACCTCTTGGGTGAAGGCGCTTTGCAACAGGCACTTCAAGTTGGATTCTGGCCCGGTGGTGACCGCGATGGCAACCCCAATGTCACCGCAAACATCACCCTTCAAGTGGGACGCCGGCTTCGCAGCAGCATTTTGAAATGCTACTTCCGCGACATCCGCGACCTGAAACGCCGTTTGACTTTCAAGCATGTGGAGCAAATGGTCAGCGCCATTGAAAAACAACTGTACATCGGCGCTTTCACACAGCCAGATGACCATGATTACAGTGCCGATCAACTGTTGTCTGAACTGAATGCCATCAACCGGTGCTTGGTTGACCAGCACCAATCCTTGTTCAAGGATCAGGTGGACACCTTGATCAGGCAAGTGGAAACCTTTGGGTTCTATTTTGCGTCACTCGACATCCGACAAGACTCAAGGGTCCTGACCCAAGTGTGGGAAGCCGTTTCTTCGGGAGCAGACTTGTCCGATGTGGCCCAAGACACCATGGACAGTTTGCTGGCCATCAAAGCGATTCAAGCTGAAAACGGTGAAGCTGGTGCGCACCGTTACATCATCAGCAACTGCCAAAAAGCAGACCATGTACTGACGGTACTGAACCTCTTTAAAGAAGCGGGTTTGAGCAACACATTTCCCATCGACATCGTCCCTTTGTTTGAAACCATAGCCGACTTAAAACAGGCACCAAAAGTAATGAGTGCTTTGTACCAGGACCCTGTATATCAAAAACACTTGGCCAGCAGAAACCACCGGCAAACCATCATGCTGGGCTTCTCCGATGGCACCAAAGACGGTGGCTACATTGCAGCGAACTGGTCCATTTTACAAGCCAAAGAAACCTTGTCTGAAACGGCGTCAAAACACGGCATTGAAACGCTGTTTTTCGACGGCCGAGGCGGACCACCGGCCAGAGGTGGCGGCGAGACCCATCGTTTTTATGCTTCTTTGAGCCCCAAAATACAAAACCACGGCACCCAGCTGACCATTCAGGGACAAACCATATCGGCCAATTTCGGTCACCCCAATTCCGCACAATTCAACTTAGAGCAGCTAATGAGTGCTGGCCTGTTCAATGCCATGTCACCACCCGAAAAAGACTGGACAGACCATGCCTATCAATTGTTGGACCGATTGTCTCAAGACAGTTACCGTTGTTATCAAGAATTCAAGAATCACCCATTGTTTGTGCCCTACTTGGAACAGGTCAGCACCCTGAAATATTACGGCCAAACCAACATTTCCAGCCGCCCAACCAAACGCAACGACGACGGCGCTTTGAATTTCGAAGATTTGAGGGCCATCCCTTTTGTTGGTGCCTGGAGTCAGTTGAAACAAAACGTACTGGGGTATTATGGCGTTGGCACCGCACTGGAAGCGCTGATCAATGAGGGTCAGCTGACATCCTTGCAGTCTTTATACCAATCCTCGGGCTTTTTCAAAACCCTGATGGACAACTGCATGATGTCGATTGCCAAATCATACATGCCATTGACGGCCTACTTAAAAAACGATGCCGTGTTCGGTGCATTTTGGCAAATCATCCAAGCCGAATTCGACCGCTCCCAATCTTGTTTATTGGCCATCACTGGGCAACAACAATTGATGGAAAATCAGCCCTTACGCAAAGCTTCCATCGCCATCAGAGAAAGCATCGTTTTACCCTTGCTGACGATCCAACAATACGCCCTGCAAACCATTCAAAAGCTGGAAAAAGACGGCGATGACTCGGCACAGAAAGTTGACTTAGAAAACATGGTGATCCGCTCACTTTATGGCAACATCAATGCCAGCCGGAACGCGGTTTAATGACTGAAATGCCTCTTTGAGGGCGATTACCGCCCTCATGAACGTTTTCAAATCATCAGCGACTGGAAAAAAATGGTCAATTTTTATTACCTTATGATTCAGTGACATAACCCCTTTCCACCCTCCCAGCCGCTGATAGATATTGTCCAATTTTGCCTTGGATTTAAAGCGCCTTTCACCACATCTGCGCCTAACATATTCACGACTTTTGAATCGTCAAAAGCCATTTTTCAATTTAAAAAACGTGAGGAAGAAAACCATGAAAAAAATCAAACTAATAACACTCATTGCTGGTTCAGTCTTTTGCTTCAATGTTTCGGCAAACTTGAGTTGCGCTGATCAAGGCTATGATCAACACACCTCATACGTAAACACAACATCTGACTGGGTTTCAGTAATTGGGGGACAAACAGCTCCTTCTTATACCGATGGCACGCTGACTGGTGTAAATGCTGTGGCTTATCAATATGGCTTGAAAACTTGGAATCAGAGCTATAAAAACAGCTGGTGTAGCAACAAAGAAGCGGCCATGACCTCTTCCATCCCTCCTTACGGTGTGCCTGCACCAGTCGCCGGTACATTCAGTTGCGCTTGGGACAATGAGCCCACTTCCAGCTCTGATGTGACTTCTGTGATTAAACTGACTTACTGCAAGACCAAAGGCGTTCGAATCAGACCTGAATGATCTGCCAGTGAGCACATGACATGACCTTTTGAGCAACCCGTCATGTACTCACATCATTCCCCATAAAAGCAAGCACCCAGTGTCTGCGTGTTTGCTTTTACTTATTAATCACTAGAAACTTTGAGCACACTCCCTTTGCCGCTATATTTCCTCAAGCTACTGCATTCTCTTTATGCTTTTGTTAACCTGGAGCACTGCTCTTGCTGTATATCAAGCCACCATTACGCCAACGACACACCTGTGTGGATAATCCTGGACAATCAACTTGGTGGCAGTGGTGATGTTCACCACAAAGGCAAAGAATGGCGTTTTCACGACATCGACCTCACGCCTCATGTCATCAATGACGCTGTCCAGTTGCGATTTGAAATCAAGAGTGACGGAGGCGCAGAATTTGGCGGCTGGACTTTAGATGATGTGTGTGTGGTTGGGTTCAATGGCACACCCGTTTCAGATGTGATTTTCTTGGATGGATTCAACACCTGACAACATCGATAACCCATACTTCAAGCACAAAAAAACCCAGTCAATGACCGGGTTTTTTGCATTCAGCTGTTACCCTGAATTATTCGGCATCGCCAGCCACGTCAACGGCAGCTGCTTTGATGGGACGATCCACCAACTCAACATAAGCCATTGGGGCTTTGTCACCGGTACGGAAACCGCATTTCAAGATGCGCAGGTAACCACCTGGGCGTTCTTGGTAACGGGGTCCCAATTCAGTGAACAATTTGTTAACGATTTCTTTGTTACGCAAACGTGCAAATGCCAAGCGGCGGTTAGCCACTGAGTCCACTTTGGCCAAAGTGATTAATTTTTCAGCCACTTTACGCAACTCTTTGGCTTTGGGCACGGTTGTTTTGATCAATTCATGCTCGAACAAAGACGCAGACATGTTTTTGAACATCGCCTTTCTGTGAGATGAATTCCTGTTTAATTTTCTACCTGATTTTCTGTGACGCATGATTTTGTCCTTATCCGATTAAGCGTTCAGCTGTACGAATCGCAGCTGGCGGCCAATTTTCTAAACGTACACCCAAGGTCAAGCCCATTTCAGAGAGTACACTTTTGATTTCGTTCAACGATTTTTTACCCAAATTAGGGGTTTTCAATAACTCAACTTCAGTTCTTTGAATCAAATCACCAATGTATTGAATGTTTTCTGCTTTCAAGCAGTTCGCTGAACGGACAGTTAATTCCAACTCATCAA
>JAUHZH010000039.1 GCA_030426065.1 Gammaproteobacteria bacterium | reverse complement strand
GCAGAATGCGGGTGGTTCCTTTTTATTGTATCAGAGACTTTTGCTTGATTCTGGGTCAATAGAAAAAAGAATCAATATCAGGCTGATCAAGGCGAAAAATGCGTCGAATACGCCTGTTATTCGCAATTTTTTTTCAACACAGAGCAGCCTGATATTTTACTTTTCAACTTGATTCACGAATTATGCAAAGGTCTCGGGTGCGAAAAGGCCATCGCTCAATGCCAAATCAGCAACCTCTGCACAGATCAAAACCTTTATAATAACGACTTTTTGATTCACGCTGATCCATGGAATCTTTGCCTTATTTGATTGATTTTGACCCTGTGTTTTTGTCACTGGGCCCTTTGAGCATCCACTGGTATGGCATCACCTACTTGATTGCCTTCGGATGTTACTTGCTGCTTGGTCAGTGGGCCATCAAGAAAGGCCTGATGGATTGGACCAAGGATGAATTGTCAGACTTCATGTTTTATGGCGCCATGGGTGTGATCATGGGTGGCCGCCTGGGTTGGGTGCTGTTTTACAACGACACCTCGTTGGTTCAAGACCCCTTGCTGCCCTTCAGGGTTTGGGAAGGTGGCATGTCATTTCATGGTGGGTTGACCGGCGTGATTGTCGCCATGATTTATTTTGCCAAGAAAACCAATCGCAGTTTTTTGCAAGTCGGCGATGCCGTTGCGCCATTGGTGCCACTCGGTATTTTTTCTGTGCGGATGGGCAACTTCATCAATGGCGAGTTGTGGGGTCGCCTGTCTGACCACTCTTGGGCCATGATTTTCCCCAATGCATTACCCGCCACATTACACCAAAGCGCTTTTGAGAGCAAAACCGCATGGCTGAACGCCTATCAAGCTGGTCAATTCAATCCGTTCACACGGCACCCATCACCCCTGTATGAAGCTTTGGGCGAAGGTGTTTTGAACCTTATTTTGGTTTGGGTGGCTGTTTTAATGGCCAAAAAGCGAGGCACCGTTTCTGCGGTTTTCCTTTTGACTTATGGCGTTTCACGTTTTTCCGTGGAGTTCATCAGAGAACCAGATGCAAACCGTGGTTTCATCTGGCTTGACTGGATGACCATGGGTCACATTTTGACTCTACCGTTGTTGATTGTGGCTGTGGTTATCTTGGTGATCAATCGCCACCAAACCAGGTAGATCAATCAGGTCAATAAAAACCCGCTAAATTCAAACGCCGACCACCGCCTCTTCGCGGGTCGCCGATGCCTTGGATCACCGACTGCATCTCATACTGGCCTGGCTTAGGAATCAAGTCGATGTTGATTTTGTAGCGGTTGGGCTGTAGAAAAACGGTACCAGAAACATGCATCACAGTGGATTCACTGCTGATGGTTCCAACGACCATGCCTTCTTTTTGGGTTTCGAAGTCAATCCGTACCGTTCCCAGGTCTTGTTTGCGAGGAGCTGTCATTTGAAAATTAGACAGGGTGACGTCACCAGCCACACCTTTCAAACCACTTTTCTTATCCAATCGCACCCTTTGCAAGTTAAGATTAAAGTGTCCTGTTAAGTTGGCATACCTCACCTGCAAATGTTTTTTGATCAGATCCCAGTCAACGTGCCCACGGATGGCTTTCAATGCCAAAGTGTCTTTTTTGACGCCATCCAACTCAAAGGTGATGTCATAGCCTGTTTCTCTGACCCTGACTTTGCCCCCCACTGAGTCAAACCAGTTGGGGTATAGCAGCCATTGGGCCGCGCCTAGATTGAACAAGCCATAATACATGGCATCGGCCGAACCTTTGACTGCGGTACCACCCACACCTTGTAAGTTCACCGGGTAAAATGATTTTTCAACGTGTTTGTAGTACCAGTCCAATGGCGTCACAGCAATGGCCACAACGGCAACAACCACCAACCAAAAAACCAATTTAAAGAATTTACCAAACATCATTACTCCAATGTCATTCACAATCAATAACGCATTCTAACACCCAAATCACATCCAAACATTTGAAAAGACTCACACTGTCACTTCATGCCATTTTAATTAAATCCAACTGACACATTCGGTTTGTGCTTGAACCATGTTAAGCCGTGACTGATGCCGTCGTAAGATTCAGAACTTCAGTCAAGAGCAAGTTTGAAGTTAGCAACCATCGTTTGCGACCCTGGTCGAAACAAACCTCAATCAAGTGGTGTGCCTCAGCTTTAATTGGCTGCCGATTTTGGCTTAGAGGATGATCACCTGACCAAAGTCATGCGGATGTCACTGAGACCCGACGCCTTGTCTTTTTGAACCACGTCCAGGTTCGTGGTGGTGACGCCAAAGCGTTGTTCAACCTCCATCAACCAATCGATCACAGGATCGAAAGGGGCGTTTTGTAACCACAATGTCATGGTGGATTCATCCACAGGCTCGGCTCGGGAAATCAGATTTTGCAAATTCAATTGAACCATTTGCTGATCCAACCAAACCGAGAAGCTGCTGGTGATGGGTAGGAGCTGTTGAGCCGCTGATCCGTTGGGACGGCTTTGCTCCATTTGATTCAATTGTTGTTTCAGAACACCCAAACGTTGGGCTTTATCATCCAGGCTGCGGTTGGCAGGCAAGAAAACAAAAGCCACAAAGAGTCCTAAAGAAACGATCAGGGTTCCTGACTTCAATAAGCGCTGTTCGCGCACGGACAAACCATCCAGCCATTTTTTCATAGCAACTCCATGGTGATGACTGAATTGAAACGACCTTGGTCTTGTTCATTGACGCCAACCCTGACTTTGAAATTGGGAGCCGCCGTTTGTAATTGCTGTTGGAACCGATTGATCAGGGTCAAGCTTTCAGCTGAAATGGACAATTCCAGGCGACGATCGACCAAGCGCAAATTTCGCAAATCGATTTGACTGCGCAATCGGTTCATGACTTGTCCCAATGCATGGACAGAAGCGGTCAGTGGAGAATGGGTGGTGTCATTGTCTTGATTCATGCTTTTGAGCCTGGATTGCCAGGCACCGTAGGGATCAAGCAACTCCGTGCCGCCGACATCAGAAAACACGCTTTTCAAAGCGTCCAATTGTTTCGCTTTGATGGATTCAATTTGATTGTTCAGCTGGTGATTTTGATGAACGGTGATACCGATCCAACTGAGCAGCAACAGCGCCGCAACCACCACCATTTTTTTTATCGATTGCTTGGCTGTCTTGTCTTCATCACTCAACCATTGCTTGGGCAATAAATTAACGGAAGAAACATCACCCAATGCCGCCACACAGTCAACCAAGTTGAATGGAGGTAACAGGCGCTTGCCTTCCATGTTGTGTGATGATCGGTTGGTTCTGACCTCTTGCCAAGGTTCACCAAATACACCAACCGTATTCTCCAGTTCGCTCAACGACACAACCATCACATCCTCTGAACCCAACCGCAAAACTGCCTGTTGGTCATCAAACATGACATGCATCAGTGCTTCTGACCTTGGGCAAAAGTCAGCCCAACTGAACATGCCCACGATTTTCAAACGGTGCTTTTGAACTTCGACTTTCAAATCATCCATGTGTTGTCGGCTGACCACGGCCACAGCTTGTTGGGTTGGGCCTATGGCGGCAAAAGCCACGTGGTTGTCATGTAAGTCATTGCTCAATTCTTCTTCAATGGCGAATGGCACGGATTGGCGCAACACTTCAGTATGGGTTGATGGCACCGCAGCTTGGGTGTGATAAACCCAGGCAGCGGGTAACAACAAATGGCACTCATGAGATTGCGGCACCGATGCCCAACCGTGCAAGTCCTGGGTTTGGCATTGTTTGGAATCCAAATCACAACGGTACAACAGACAGGGTTGGCCGGATGAATCTAGTTTGATGATGTGCTGCACTTTCAAATGTCCCAATAAAAAAGCCCCGGCCTGAGTCACTCAGGAGGGGCTTTTTATTATAGCCAATCAAACCGTCAAGCGGCAGCTTTTTTGGGCATCAGCCAGTAGGCCAAGGCAGGCAACAACAACAGCGCGCCCACCATATTCAAAATGAACATGAATGACAACAAGATCCCCATGTCGGCTTGGAATTTCAAGTCACTGAATAACCAGGTTCCGACACCGATACCCAAAGTCAATGCTGTAAACAACACCGCTTTACCGGTCAATTGCAAGGTTTCCTTGTAAGCATCAAACAAGCTGGCTCCTTGTCTCAACAAGGTTTGGAGTTTTGAAAAGATGTAAATGCCGTAATCGACACCGATACCAACACCCAATGCCACCACAGGCAACGTGTTGACCTTCAAACCAATGCCCAAGACAGCCATCAGAGCATAGGCCAAAGTTGATACCAGGAACAGTGGCAGAACAATGCTGATGGTGCCTGCGAATGACCTGAAAGTGATCAAACACAGCAATATGATGGCACCATAAACCATGAACAGCATCGGCATTTGCGCGCCTTTGACCACATCATTGGTGGCTGCCATCACGCCGGCGTTACCCGTGGCCAGACGGAATTTAACTTGTCCAGGTTTGAGGTTACCCTCTTCATCCATTTCTGCAGGGTTGTCTGCTTGATATGCCTTCACAGCAGCCACAACGTTGTTGATGGTGGTGGCTTTGTGGTCTTCTGTGAATATGGTCACTGGCATGGCACTGCAATCACGGTTCAACAATCCGGTGTCCGTATCGATGCCTGAGAGTGATTGCCTCATCACGTAATTGTTCCTCGACAAAGCTCGCCATTTGATGTTCCCTTCATTCCAGCCTGCTGTGATGATTTTGGCTATTTGAGACAAGGTCAGTACTTTTTGAACACCTTCAACATTTGACATGTGCCAGGCAAAACGGTCGATGTTTTCCATCGCACCATAATTCTCGGTACAGGCATTGGCTGTGGTTTCTGCAATCACATTGATCATGTCCACGCCCAATGAAAATTCACTGCTGATGGTGTGTGCATCCTGATTGTATCTGGCATCTGGGCGCAACTCAGGTACGCCGGCTTGTGAATCTCCGATTTGCATTTCCTGGCCTTTGATGTAAGCAAAACCGAACAACACAACGGCAACCACAACAGTCACACCGGCCAATGGATTTTTGGCGAAACCAGCCACACTGTGCCAAATACCACCTTGCTGTGATTTGCGTTCACATTTGGTACAAAATCCTTCAAAGTTTTTCATCTTGATACCAGACAGCAACAAGGGCAACAGCACCAAGTTAGTGATGATGATCAAAGCCACACCGATGGTGGCTGTGATGGCCAGCTCTTGAATGATGCGGATGTTGATGAAATAGATGGTGGCAAAACCGATGGTGTCTGACAACAAAGCAATCACGCCAGGGGCCAACAATGCGCAGAATGCACCACGTGCAGCCCGATTGGCATCATGCTGACCGCCTTGATGAATCAACTGATCAGTCCACCCAGAAATCATCTGCACACCATGACTGACCCCTATGGCAAAGACCAGAAATGGCGTCAGTATGTTCATGGGATCGATGCCCATGCCCAGTATTTTCAAAAACCCCAACTGCCAGATCACTGCGGTGATGGAGCACAAAATGGGGTACAAAGTCAGTTTCCAATGTTTCGAATACAAGAACAACAAAATGGCTGTAATGAAAATGGCCAAAGCAAAGAAGTACAGAACCGATACCGCGCCTTCAGAAATGTCGCCAACGATTTTGGCAAAACCAATGATGTGGATGGTTTGGCCTTCACCTTCATAATCGGTCCTGATTTTTTCCAGCTGTTGCGCGATGGCGTTGTAATCTATTTTCTCACCTGTTTGCGGGTCGTTTTCCAACAAGTCTGCCCACACCATGGCACCGTTGAAATTTTCCGCCACCAAGCGGCCAAGCACACCTGCTTTGACGATGTTGGCTCGTACCGTTTCATAAGATTCTGGACTGGGTGCAAAATCTGAAGGGATCACATTACCGCCGGCAAAACCATCTTCAACCACCTCAACGAATCGCACGTTCGGCGTGAAAATTGATTTGACACTGGCCCGGCTGACACCAGGAATGAAGAACACCTGATCAGTGACCTTTTCCAACTTTTTGAAAAACTGGTCGTTGAACATGTCTCCACTTTCATCAACCAGAGCCACCAGCACCCGATTGGCACCACCGAAATCTTCCTCATACTGCAAAAATGTTTGCATGTATTCGTGGTCCAAAGGCAGTTGTTTTTTGAATCCAGCATCGACTTGCAGCTGGCTGGCCATATAGGCCATGTAACCAGTGATGGCAACAATCAATAACAGGATGATTTTTTTGCTGCCAAACAGAATGCCTTCACAAGCTTTGGCAAAACGAGATGTGTTTTCTGTCATAACAGCTCCTTATTGGTACATGGATTGGTGGGTGATGCCGGCTTCTCCGACCAGAATCAAATCACTGCCAGAACGGACACCAGCGGCATAATCATCACCACTGACTTGGTCTTTGAGAGCAGTGATTTGCCCATTGTGGTAGCGCAATTGTGCCCCGTTGGCACCGAACAGCAACAACACATCGTCATTGACCTGCGTGGCACCAAACAAATTGTCTTGTCCGTCGTGGCTGATTTCTTCCCATGTCACACCTTCATCTTGTGACCTCAGCACATGTCCTCGCAAGCCAAAAGCCACCACTTCAGCACCCATGGACCGCACCAGGGTAAGGCAATTCCACTTCTTGCCAAGTGGCACCTTGGTCTTCGGAGCGGAACATATAACCGGCTTCAGCAGCCACAATCAATGTCCCTGCTTCGGTCTGGTCGACGTCATTCAGATGGTAATCCAATTCTTCAGATATCAAATCATCACTCCACTCTGCGCCTCCATCGGTGGTGTGCATCAGCGTGCCATAGGCACCAATGGCAAAGCCTTCCGTTTCAGAAAAGAATTTAACCGATAACAAGGGAACTTCCCTGGGTGCGTCTTCAAATTGCAATTCCCATGTTTCCCCCGCATCGGCGCTGTGGATGATGGTGGTGTCGTGGCCAACAGCCCAAATCTTGTTTCCTTGCACCGCCACTTTGGTCAATGTGGCGCGTGTGGGCACGTCTTCGGCTTGGGCCCATGTTTGGCCGCTGTCTTGACTGATCAACACATGGCCACGCTCTCCCACGGCCACATACCCAGCTTCAGTCGGACTGATGGATAACAACAAAGACTCTGCAGCCAACTTTTTGATTTCTGCAGTCTCATTGGCCCAAGCCGCGACGGCAAAAAACAAACTCATTATCATTATTTTTTTCATATGGTTTTTTTCTTTATAGAACAAAAAAGGCCATGAGCGTTAACCCACGGCCATTGATTCATGCAGGTGATGTCACCTTGTATTACCTTCTGCCGCGTTTACGCAAAGCAGCCGGTGTGTAGCTGGACTCACTCAAAGGAGAATTGAAGGTGTTCACCTGATCTTGGTTGTCCAAGCCCACAGCCACATAACGACCCGATTGCAAATCATGGTGGGTTTCTACGGTGCTCCAGAACAATGGAATTTCGTAGTAATTGATGCTGTGTGCTTCAGAATAACGCCATAATTCGCCGCGTTTGTCGTAATGGTCAGTCACCAAAATTTGGTAGCTGTCCTCATCCAAATAGAAAGTCCGACGAGAGTTGATGTGACGGAATCCATCACGCAAATTGGCTTCAATCACATGAACACGATGCAATTCATAGCGCATGTAATCTGGATCCAAGTGACCAGGCTTAACCATGTCTTCAATCTTGGAGTCGGCACTGTGTGCTTTGTATGAGTTGTAAGGCACGTACATTTCTTTGGTGCCTGTCCATTCCCAAGTGAAGCGGTCCATGGCACCATTGAACATGTCGGTCATGTCATTGGTCCGCAAACCATCAGAAGCGGTTCCTGGGTTGTCATAAGCCACATTGGGTGCACGGCGAACACGGCGTTGACCTGGATTATAAATCCATGCTTGTCTTGGGGTTTCTTGCTGATTCATGGTTTCATGAACCAACAGCACCCTACCGGCCAGGCGCGCTGGGGATTCAACTACTTGGTAGAAGTACAACAGGATGTTGTTGATGTCTTCTACGGTGTTGCCTTCCACATAATATTTACCATAGAGTTCTTCACGCAACCGCACCAAAGTGTATTGGCCACGAGATGTCGGCGCCACTTGATTGTTGTATCGAACACCACCTGAACCTTTGTATTTCAGTTTGTGGTTCAAAATCAACTCATAGGCATTTTCCGGAAACGGAAATGGAAAGCCTTCAGCCACATTGGCCACGCCTTCACCGTCAGGGGTTAATTTACCAGTGCGACCGTTTTCTTTGGTTTTGTCGTAAATCCGTTGTGGGAACGAAGCCGAACGCCGCGTTGGATAAACGTGCATTTTGAAAGTTTCCGGATAGCGAGCAAACATGGCTTTCTGACCCACTGTCAATTGGTCTGCATGTTGGGTGTAATTGTTGGCATCGATGGTGAACAAAATCTGATCAGCCGCAAATGGGTCTGGGTGGTGGTCGCCCACTTGGTACCCAGCCACAGCCTCAGTGATTCCACCAGTCCAAGCCGGGATGGTGCCTGCTTCATTACCTGCCCGGATGGAACCCATCGGTGTCAAGTCCTTGTCCAATCGATCCACTTGATCAGGTTTGGGGCCAGCCTGAGCTGAACCCACCACCGCCAAGCCGACCCATGCAGCCAGTAAGGTTTTTTTCAATGATTTCATATGTCTGTCCCCAATTAGAATGAATATTTCACGTTGATTGACGCGAAGTCGCGGTCAAACAACTGGTTTTGTATACCAGCACCTGAAAAACGGGTGTGACTGATGTCAACGCTCCATTTTTCCAAGTAGGTGGCTGTGACGCCAATGGTCACGGTTTTGCGGTCTTCAATGAAGTTACCACCGGGTCCTGGTGTGGTGCCGTTGACGTCGTGATTGAAACCCAAACGTGGTGACAGGTTCCAAGCCGTTCCAAAGGCATTGTTGTAATCAAAACGTGTGATCAAACGGTAGCCCCATGAAAATGGAGTGGCGAAATGTTCACGTGCTTCAGTCACAGGGTTGCGGCTTGAGCCACCAGTCAGGGTGCTTGGACCACCACCCACATCGGTGCCTGGACCTTGGTAACGCAACACTTCAGGTGCAGGCATGTCCCACACATTGGTGAAACCCACTTCACCCAGCAAAACGATTTGATCGGTACCAAAAAAGTCATTGGGACCAAACAACTTGGTGGCAGTGAATTGCAACTGAGACACCTCATGTCGTTCCCAGCCACGGATGTAATCTTGCGGTTCAAATTGACCCAATTGAGAAATGAATCGATCGTATTCTGCTGGAATCGCAGCATTCAAAGGTGACAAGGCCGCAAACAACAATTCAACATCATCGAATTGCAGAGGCACATTGTCTCGGTAACTCAACTCACCCTGTAAAGACACACCCAAGGCATTGATCGTGGTGTTGAAACTCAAACCAAACAGGTTGATGTCTTCAGGATACTCGGTGAAATAAGTCGCCGAATTGGGTGATGTTGGACCAAAGGCATAATAGGGTGAAGTTGGATCTGTCAAGTACGATGGCAAATCCAATTCCGCTAAAGTCGGTGCCAGCGGCGCATATGGATTCCCTACAGCAATGCCACTCAAAACAGGCAGTCGAGAATGGTAATTCAAATAATACAAGCCAAATTCTGTGCTGTTCAACTCTTCTGAGTAATAACGCAAAGCCAATCCAAATTGACCGTCATCGCTGGCTCCCGGACCCACTGTTCGAGGCACATTGAATCTGGCAATGTTACTGACCAAGCCTTCTGCTCCTGGAACATTAAAAAAGCCTGCGATGTTGCTCAGTTCAGGAATGATACCAAAACCCAAAGCCACATATTCAGAACCAGGCGTGGCGAAATCATTGTTACTGAAATAGGTGCCTGCTGGATCTGGGTCGGTTTGCTCAAACTCAAACATATAAACCGCTTCCATTGACAAATTCTGGGTCAAGTCAAAATTGAATGACACCATGTCAATCGGCAAAAAGGCTTCTTTCAGCTCAGCGCCCGCCACACGAATCTTGGACACATCAACTGGGTTGATGACATTGATGCCTTGTTGGATGAAGGTTGACTCACCCCAAGAGACCACTTGTCGGCCCAGTCGGACCGAACCGTATCGCTCTCCAATGGAAAAGTCTTTATAAACATAAGCATCCAACAAACGGAATCGCTCTCCCACGAACTCTTTGGCCACATCTGACAAGCGGTCGTTGTCGGCATTTTCAAAGTCATAAAATCCCGTCATGCGAACAAACGCACCCCAGTCTTTGTATGAGAAAGAGACATCCGAAGTGAATTTAACGGCATTCGAGATCA
>JAUHZH010000427.1 GCA_030426065.1 Gammaproteobacteria bacterium | reverse complement strand
GAAGAAAATAATATATGGAATGCTGTTTTTAACTGGAATTGCCAGCGGGGCAGTTCAACGCAGTCAGGATGGGCAAGGCGATGCCATGATCATCCCTTTTTATACGGTGCAACAGGGGCATGACAGTGTGGTTGTCATTCAAAACAACAGTGCTGACAGCAAAGCCATCAAAGTCAATGTGAGAGAACGGGTGATTGGTGCTCCCGTAATGTCTTTCAATGTGTATTTGGCACCCGGGGACGAATGGCGAGGTCAATTTTCTCAATTAAGCAATGGCGCCCACGGTGCTGATACCACTGAATACCACAAGCTGGACAGCAGTTGCACACCGCTGATTGGTCAGTCTTGGGAGTTTGTGCCACACATTGTCCAACTAGATTATCCAGATGTTGAAGGTTATTCCATGACTCACTCGCAATTGGGATATGTGGAAATCATTGAGATGGGAACGGTGCAGCCACCTTATTCTGATTATTTGGCCATGAACAATGGCGATCCAAGTGACTGTGGTGCCGTAGATAACTTGTGGGATGTTGGCGGCCAATGGGACATCAATTCCCATAAAAACATGTCTGGGACTTCTGGAGGTTTGGTGTCCTTTCTTGAACTGAATGCTGATCCTACTTCAATAATATATGCTTCAGCCATTGAAGGTTTTTTTGAAAGCGGTGAGTTCGCTCATTCAGGTCCAGGGTGGTTGTTTCCCGTGTTTACATCGGGTGCTTCGACGGCTTCCGACGTGGGTTTTAACACCTTTTGGCCCAATGGGCTGGATGCTTCCGTATCGATGTATTTGGCTCATGCCATCGAAGGACCATTTGATTTGTCTGGTGGACGCAATGAGGAGTGGCTCATCACTGTGTTGAATCGCAATGAATATGCCTACAATGCATCCCAAGGATCTCAAGCTGTGAAACCTTTCTTGAATTTGTATCAGGACAACGGTGGCTGCGAAAATTTGGAGGTTTTGGTCTATGATTCGCAAAACCAGTTGCAAACAGGTGTTGATAACACGGGATTCAGTTTGTGCCAAACCACCCATGTCATTGCCATAGAAGGGTCTGCACCTGCCACATCCAATTTAGCCAATCAGCCAGACCGTGTCATTGATGTGGGCTCGTTGACTTCTGGACGCATCGTCATCAAGACGGTGAATCATTGGACCATGGATGGTGTCAATGAGGATGATGTCAGTCAAGAAATTGTCCATTATGGTTTGCCCCTGATGGCGCATGCCTATCACCAAGATGGTGGGACGGGCGCATTTTCTCCGTTGACCTTGCACCGGCGCACCGTCTTGGATTTGATTTTTGCAAACGGGGTTGATTGATGCTCGGCATCAAGGACATCAGGGACGCCGCCGAGTTGATACAGCCGCACATCAACCACACGCCAGTGTGGTCATCGGCGCTTTTGAATCAGTGGTTGGGTCATGACCTGTTTTTCAAAGCTGAATGTTTTCAAAAAGTCGGTGCATTCAAGGCGCGGGGTGCTTGTCATGCTGTACAGCGATTGAAAGCATCCAATCAAAGCATCAGTCGTGTGGTGGCCAATTCATCGGGGAACCATGCCCAAGCGGTGGCTTGGAGCGCCACTCGATTGGGTTTGCAATCGACCATCTACATGCCCAGCTTTGCATCCAAGGTCAAAGCACAAGCCACCCGGGCATACGGTGCCGAAGTGGTGCTGGCGGACAGCCGACAACAAGTGGATCAAATGGTGGCTGAGGCAGGAAATCGTGCTGACACGCATTGGATACCGCCATTCAATGATGAATGGGTCATGGCCGGTCAGGGCACGGCAGTGCTTGAGGCGTGGCAGCAAATGGACCAAGCACCGGATGCCGTGGTCACGCCGTGCGGTGGTGGTGGGTTGTTGTCAGGTACTTTGGCTGCTGTACGTGGCTTGTCATCAAGCTGTCAGGTGATTGGCGCAGAGCCCTTGGCTGGAAATGATGCCGCCCAGTCTCGACGCCAAGGCTCGATTCATACTCTTGAAGTCAGTCCAGACACATTGGCAGATGGTGCCATGACCTTGTCAGTGGGTGAATTGACATTTCCTTACATTCAAGCGGTCGATGCATTTTATGAAATCAAAGA
>JAUHZH010000426.1 GCA_030426065.1 Gammaproteobacteria bacterium | reverse complement strand
AGGGCCCAACCACGGCGATGGTTTGTCCAGCCGGCACTTCTAAATCCAGGTCTTTCAAGATGGAAACATCTGGACGACTTGGGTAGGCGAACTGGACGCCCTTGAGTGACAGGTTACCAATCACAGGCACATGCAAAGGCTCGGCTGTTTCAAGGTCCTTGATGTCGGGCTCCGTGTTCATCAGTTCAATGATGCGTTCCAATGCACCAGCTGCTTTTTTCAATTCACTCCAAACGGTGGTCAAAGCACCTGTTGCCGTGGCTGCCATGATGGCATACATGACAAACTGGCTTAAGGTACCTGCGGTCATCACACCATCAATCACATCAGTGGCGCCGAGCCACAAGACGGCAACGATGCCACCAAAAATCACCAAGCCAACCAAAATCGACATGATGGTGGTCATTCGAATTGAGTCGACAGAAGCTTTGAATGCTTTGTTGATGGTTTCAGAAAACTTGCTGTTCTCTTTGTTTTCCTGGGCATAGGCTTGAACAGTGGCCATGGCGTTGATGGTCTCTGTTGCCATGGCAGATGAATCGGCTATGCGGTCTTGCTCAATTTTTGAAAGTTTCTGAATCCGGCGCCCCACCACAACAATGGGTAACACCACCAGAGGAATCAACAAGGCAATGTATCCAGACAGTTTGGGGCTAGAAAACACCAGCATGATCACGGCACCGATGAAGGTCACAGCCGAGCGTAAAGCGACGGAAAACGTACTGCCCACCACCGTTTCTACCAGGGTGGTGTCGGTGTTGATGCGAGAGAGAATTTCTCCTGTTTTGGTGCTTTCAAAGAAAAAAGCACTTTGACGCATCACTTGTCCATAAACTTTCTTGCGCAAGTCTGTGACCACTTTCTGGCCAATCCATGACACCCAAAAATAGCGCAGGGACGTGAACAAAATCATGGCCGAAGAAACCACCAAAACGACGATGAAATAATAGGACAGCGTGTCCTTGTTCTCGGCAGAAAAGCCCAAATCGATCATTTGTTTGAAGGCCACGGGAATCGCCAAATTGGCAGCCGCACCCAAAACCAAAAGCAGCAGCGCCAAAGCAATGTGTTTTTTATAAGGGACCACCAAAGGGCCGATCAATTTCAAGGTACTGATTTTACCTGTGGCAGGTTCTTTGTCTTTATTTTCCATGGGTTCTGGGCACTGGATGAATGTGAAGGAAGTGAAACTGTGAGATAATTTCGACCAAACTATTGTAAACCACCATGAGTAAAAATAAAACCGTGCCCAATGACACACCAGTGTCGGATTTTTTGGCTCAAGTCAGCCCCGAAAGCAAACGGCAAGATGCCGAAGACATTTTGGCGATGATGTCTGAGCTGTCCGGCGAACCAGCCACCTTATGGGGTGGATCCATCATTGGCTTTGGCCAATACCATTACCGCTACGACTCCGGACGAGAAGGGGATTTCATGCGCGTCGGTTTTTCGCCTCGCAAGGCCAATTTCTCACTTTACATTATGGGCGGATTTGAAAATCATCAACACCTTCTGGATCAACTGGGCAAACATAAATTGGGTAAATCTTGCCTCTACATCAACAAACTTGCTGACATTGATCAACAAGTATTGCGCCAGTTGATCAGTGACTCTTTGGCACACATGCAACAACGGTACCCTGAATCATGAACCCACCCAAAACATACCCACACCAAGTTTTTGGTCAGGGAGCTGAGACCCTTTACTTTGGCCACGCCAATGCTTACTCACCAGAGGCCTATTTGTCATTGATAGAACCACTGGCAAAAGGGCACCGCATCCAGGCTTATTGTCAAAGGCCTTTGTGGCGACCTTCACCGGACATCCACAGCATCAATGATTGGCATGATTTGGCCGACGATGTGATTGCTTATTTTGATCAAGAAGGCTTGCGTGATGTGGTGGCTGTTGGGCACTCATTGGGTTCTGTGACGGCTTTTCTGGCGGCACACAAACGCCCGGACTTGATCCGTGCCTTGGTGATGATCGAACCGGTGATGTTTTCACAAACGTTTTGCTTGATCAATCAATTCATTCCCAAAGTGTTCAAAAAACGCGTGGCCATCATCAACAAGGCTTTGAACCGACCAGACACTTGGGA
>JAUHZH010000038.1 GCA_030426065.1 Gammaproteobacteria bacterium | reverse complement strand
GTGACTTTTTTGGCTGTTTTGGAACTATTGAAGGCGCAATCTCTTGATTTGGTGCAAAATACACCATTTGGTGAAATTTACCTCAAAGGGGCGGGTGCTTAATCATGGAAATTGATGAACTTAAACACATCATAGAAGCGGCCTTGTTGGCAGCCGACCAACCCATGGCCATCAAGCAATTGTTGGACTTGTTTCCCGAGCAGGAATTGACTTCCAATGACATCAACCAAGCCATCATTGCCTTGGAGCAAGATTACCAGGGCAGGGGCATTGAACTAAAGAAAATAGCCAGTGGTTACCGCTTGCAAACGACTGAACGGATGCAACCTTGGTTACAAAACATGTGGCAGCAAAAACCGAAGAAGTTGTCACGTGCATTGTTGGAAACCTTGGCTTTGATTGCGTATCGCCAACCCATCACCCGTGGAGAAATCGAAGACGTTCGGGGCGTTGCGGTGTCGAGTAAAATTGTCCATTACCTGATGGACAAAGAATGGGTTCGGGTGCTCGGTTACCGTGATGTGCCGGGAAAACCCGCGATGTTGGGTACCACCAAAACTTTTTTGGATGATTTCAATTTGACCTCGTTGCAAGACTTGCCTTCTTTGGCTGAAATCAAAGACATAGAAACATTGGAGCCTGAACTGGCTTTTAATGTGCCTGAAGAACAAACACAGGATGCCGCAGATGAAGACGCCCATTGAGCCGACTGAATTGCCCACAGAACGAATCCAGAAAACCTTGGCCCGATGTGGCTTGGGTTCACGCAGACAAATTGAAGCCGCCATTAAACTGGGTCAAATGACCATCAACCGAGAGCCGGTGACACTGGGTCAAAAGCTCCAAGTCGGTGACAAAATCGTGTGGAAAAACCGGGCCTGGCAAGTGGAATTGGAGCAAGTGCTGCCCAAGGTGCTGATGTATAACAAGCCTTTGGGTTTGGTGTGCACTCGAAAAGATGAAAAAGGGCGGCCCACGGTTTTCGATAAGCTGCCTGTGGTGAAAGGTCAGAAATGGCTCAACATCGGTCGCTTGGACATCAACACCACCGGCTTGCTGTTGTTCACCACCGATGGTGATTTTGCCAACCACATGATGCACCCCAGTGCCAACATCGATCGCGAATACGCTTGCCGCGTGTTTGGAGAAGTCAACGATGAGGTCATCAATAACCTGCTCGCGGGTGTGGAACTGGAAGACGGCGTGGCTCTGTTCAGTGATGTTCAGGCAGCCGGTGGTGAAGAAAACACCAACAAATGGTTTCATGTGGCCCTGATGGAAGGCAGGAACCGAGAAGTCAGGCGCTTGTGGGAATCACAGGGATTGCAAGTGAATCGATTGAAGCGGGTTCGTTATGGCGGTGTGTTTTTGCCGAAAAATTTGCGACAAGGCCAGTTCAGGGAATTGAATGCCAAAGAGCTGGAGATTTTGTTCAAAGACACCCAGTACCAACCTGCATCACAAAACCTGGTGGTCAATTCCATCCGCAAAGGCCGAATGTGATCACCATTTAAAGGGTGGTTTCTGACGCCAGTATTGGATGATCAAAAATCCAGTGATCATACCACCCACAGGAACTGACATCGCAGCAATCAAACCCACCTGACTGTTGAGGGATTGAAGTAATGCCATGGCACCTATGGCAATCACCAGGAATTTTGCTTTGATGGGCATGGGCGGCAGAATCAGCATGATGGTGTGGTTAGGCCACATCATTCCAAATGCCAACAACAAACCATACATCATGCCATGCAGCCCGTATGTGGTCACTGGGCTGAGGATGGCGCTGAATAAGCCCGAGCCTATGATGGTGAGGATGATGAACAATGCGTATTTCTTCTCTCCCCAATAATGTTCAATTTGTGAGCCAAACATCCACAAAGCGAACGCAGAAAAAAACAAATGCAAAAAATTCAGGTGTATCAGTCCGTGGGTCAGTAACTGCCAAGGGTAGAAATACTCATGGTTGATGGGGTACAGCGGAAAATAACGCACGATGGTGTAAAAACCATTTCCACCCACAGCTTTCAGTACCGCTTGTACCACAAACATCAATACGATGGCCAATAGCAGGTTCCTGGTCACAGGAGGAATTTGGGCAAAAGGATTTTGGCTGTTCATGTCATTCAGGCCTGAAAATGTGCTTTAAAGATGCAGGTATTGTAAGGCCTTCTGAGGTCAATTCAAGGTCAAAGTGTGCGGTGGTTGCCGGAGAAAAGCTGGCGCTGTTGTCTTGGGACAAGTAGCGACTCAGTTGACTGACGGTGGGGTTGTGGCCAACCAAAATCAGTTGTTGAGCGTGACTTAAGCTGACTTGTTGGCACCAATCACCGACCGTAGCGCCATACAATTCAGGCAGCAAAATCAGTTTGGGTTTGCTCGGTAACACCGAAGCAATTTGCTGAGCAGTTAGGGTGGTGCGCTTGGCCGCTGATGCAATGATGGTGACCGGTTCCTGAGTCAAATGTTGGCTGATGAATTGGCCGCTGGATTGTGCTTGCTTCAACCCCAGTTCGGACAATGGACGTTGAAAATCATCATCACCATGAAAGGGTGCATGTCCGTGGCGGACAATGAATAATTGTGTGGTCATGTGTTTTGGTCTTTTTGAATGGCCAAGTCAATGAATCGGGCTTTGACGGCGTCGTTGTCTAAAGCGGCATCCACTTCGGCCATCTCTGATGACATGTCAGTGATGTGTTTGGCATTGGCCGATTTCTCCGGCTGAAACACGGCCAGGCCCAATTTCGAATGGAGCCTTTGCTGATCGAAAAAGTAGGCCATTTGGGCATCGGAAAAAAACACCTTGGCAGGGATGTCGGCATTTTGGTGTGACAACAACTCATCATACACTTTGGTGGCTGAACGTGCGTATTTGCTGAGGGGCAGACTGACATTGGCGGTGTCAATGTCGCAGGCCAAATACACCAATTGCTCATCGCTTTCTGCCAGACGCAACTGTGCCAACAGGCGACGAGACAAATTGCCTTGAAAGAAATTGGTGCTGCGTTTGCCACCGGCACCAAAGGTGCTGGCGTGGATCATGGTCATCAACAACATCAAACGGTGTGGATTCCACAAAGTGCTTTCTCTGTATTGATTGATCAAACGCTCGGCTTCAATGTAGCTCGCGGTTTCATTGGCGCCGACCAAGGAGTCGTCGTCTGGGTCTTTTCTTGGTTCGTCTTGTCGCAAGTCATGGGTGGCAGCGAAAACAGAGAGGATGGCCCAGCCAGGCAAGGTCACTTGATGGTCTGGGTGTTGGCTGCAGCGCATCAATCTTTGCAGCAATTCATTGATGTGGTGTTCATTGTGATAGGCACGGGGTTGATCGCTGAGGCTGCCATTTCGCAATGTCATTCGCGCATAACTGATGGTGACGGTGGCAATCAGTTCATCCAACCATGTTTGGTTTTTGAACTGTACCTGTGCCCAGTTGTGCCATTGGCGTAGCTTGGGGTGATCATGCGGCAAACAGGCAATGACCTCCTGGGCCTCGGCCAAGGTCACAATGCGCGATTCAACGTCATCCACTTGTGCCAATTCAATCATCTGTTGTTTGAGCGAGGTACTGATTCTTCAGTTTAACATAATGCTTGGCTGAATATTCAAGCGATTCGATCTGAGAAGGCGTCAGGTCTTTCACTTTCTTCGCGGGGTTCCCGACCCACAATTCACCGCTCTTGATCACTTTACCTGGTGGCAAAACACTGCCCGCTCCCAGCATGCTGTGGTGTTCCATGTGCGCCTTATCCAAGATCGTCGAACCCATACCAACCAGACAAAAATCATCAATTGTACAAGCATGCAGAATGGCACCATGTCCTACGGTGACACCTCGACCAATCTTCAGTGGACCACCTTCCGGGTCATAGGGGCCCACATGAGTCACATGCAAAACGGACCCATCTTGAATGTTACTCATCGGGCCAATGTGAATGTGATTGACGTCGCCACGGATGACGGTCATGGGCCAAATGGAAGCATCGTTACCAATCTCAACCCGACCAATCACACATGCTGCGGGGTCGATGTATGCCGAGGCAGCGATGGTAGGCTTGTCATTGTTGAATTTTCTGATGTTCATATAATGTAAAGCAAAAAAAGCGCCCCGGAGGGCGCTTTGTCAAAATGGTCAGTTCAATCAGAATTGAATCACTGTGTCGAGAACCAATCCTGCGTTGGTGAACGTGATGCTTCCCACCGCATGAGACCAATAAATGGTGTTCAAAGTCATGTCTTTTTGCATTTGCAGCTCTTGTTTGACTTTGTCTGAGAGGCCAGGCATGTCGGTCATGGCAAAAATCTGTTCCATGATGTTTTTGTACCCTTCGCCAGTGGCAGAAAATGTCATCAATTTATTGTCGCCATCAGATTTCACCAAATCGCTCAAATGCCCACCTTGGTCGTGTCCAACTGACAGTCCAATGGTGTGGTCTGACATGGCACCAAAAAGGTGGTCTATTGATACGGGGATGTCTTTGCCTGAGACTGGCAGTTTGTCACCCAAATGAATCAATGATCCGTCGGTGTTCAGTGTCACTTCAGCCAGTTGAGGCACCATCATTTGGGCCATGCCCATCAAAGCATCGGCATTGTCTACAGCCACCAAAACTTGCGCTTTGATGTTTTCAACAATCTTTTCACCCGCGGTTGAATCAATGGCAGCTGGGTTCAGTTTCAAGTCATCCAAACTGTATGCTATGCCTTTGAAGTTGCTGACCATGGGTGGCAGCGGTTGGCTGGCTTGGGCCAATAAGGTGCTGGCATTGCCATTGATGGCAACCAAATGTTCGCACTGGTAAGGCGCATCAACCAAAGATTGGGCGTATTTTTGCGCCACTTTTTTGGCATTCAAAATATCAAAGCTCAAACCAAAGCTCAAAGCTGAATCGTTGTTGGTGCTGGGTACTCGACCGGCCAACTGAGCCAAATCGGCACCTATGCTTTCACTGGTTTCAAAAACCATTTTCATGCCATAACTGTTGTTTGTGACGGAAGTCAAACCAGCCACCCATCGGGGCATGTTGTTGACCATAGCAGTGAATTCAGTTTTACACACATCTGACAACATGTTGTCTTCAATTTGTAAAAAGTTCAACAAGGCTGAGTTGTGCTTGGCAGGGTTGATGAAGTAGTCAGCCACTTGTGCGATGTCCAAAACAAAAACGTCATCGAAAATGAAACCGTGCTTGTTCTTGACTTCACTGATCATTGAACTGTCTTGAGCCAGGCTGCTGGCCGGTTTTTCTTGACCCAACAAGCGATTGATGATTTGGTCTTTGATGGGTGTTGGCGCCGCTGTGACCACCAAGTAATCATCACTGACAGCCAGCAACAAGGTCAATTCGTGGTTACCTGCTTCACGCACTTTCATGTTGCCGATGTTGCTGACATTGAAAGGCATTTCAAATTCAGTGGCCGCTTCGTCCAACATGGCATTCATCTGATGGCCACTGTTCAACTTGAGTCGCAGCACAGGGAACAAGTCAACCGCATACAATGCAAATTGAGCGTCTCTGAACGTCAAACCCAAATCCTTCATTTCACCGTCAATGAACCATTTATTGATAAAGGGTTTGATTTTGTTTTCAACCATGGCGGCTTCTTCACCACCTTTGGCCACTGCCGCTTCAAATGCTTGATCCACCAATCCTTCCATCGATTCCATAGACGCTTCCAAATAGCCTTCCATGGTGTCGACGTAACCTTTGGGCAGTTGGTCGTTACTTAATCCACCCAAGCCCAACAACGGCGTTTTGGCTGGGATGTAGTTCAAAATGTCGGCTTGGGCGACGGGTTGAACGGCTTGTTTGGGTGCTTGCGCTTGTTGCCCGTCGTCGCTGCACGCCATCAATCCGGTGGCCAGTACGGCCATGGTGATCATTTTTTTCATTTTATCCTCCTAGGATTTCTACAATTAATACGGTACCTTCAATGTCAGTGACTTTGACTTTGGTGTCGACGGGCGCATCTGCCCCTTTGACTTTCCAAGACGAATCATCGACATTGATTTTGCCTACACCATTCTCTATGGCGTGGCTCAATTGAAACGTTCGGCCAATGTACTGGTGACCGCGTTTATTCAAAAGGGGTCGAGTGGGTGTTTTGTCTCGTTTCTTGTCGTATTGATGCCACGCCAGCACCGACAAAATAGAAACGATGGTGAACAAAGACACCTGGGCTTCCCAACCCAAATCAAATGCCCACATCAACAAGGCAGTGGCGGCTGCAGCAAAACTGATCCACAACAGGTAAACGGTACCTGAAAACATTTCCAAAACCAGCATGGCCACGGCGATGCTGAGCCAGTGCCATGCGGTCAATTCAAACAACCAGGCCATCATATCAAGACTCCTTATTGCCTTTGACCTCTTTGGCCAATTCAGTGATGCCCGCCAATGAACCCAAAATGTTGGTGGCTTCCATCGGCAAAATCATGGTTTTTTGGTTTTCTGAGTCTGCGAATTTACCGAAGGCTTCCAAGTATTTTTGTGCAACAAAATAGTTGATCGCTTGGACATCACCCGCGGCAATGGCTTTAGAAACCATGTGTGTGGCTTTGGCCTCGGCTTCCGCCTGACGCTCACGGGCTTCGGCTTCACGGAAGGCCGCTTCTTTCAAACCTTCGGCTTCCAAGATAGCAGACTGTTTGCTGCCTTCTGCGCGCAAAATTTCAGATTGTCTGTGGCCTTCGGCTTCCAGAATTTCTGCCCTTTTGTCACGTTCGGCTTTCATCTGACGAGCCATCGCTGAAACCAGATCATGTGGTGGACGGATGTCTTTGATCTCAATTCGAGTCACTTTGACACCCCAGGGAGATGTGGCTTCGTCGACCACAGCCAACAACCTTTGATTGATCTCGTCACGTTTTGATAAAGATTCGTCCAAATCCATCGCACCCAAAACGGTACGGATGTTGGTCATGGTCAAATTCAAAATCGCATATTCCAGACGGTTCACTTCATATGCAGCTTTGACTGCATCCAAAATCTGGTAAAAGACCACGCCATCAACGGTGACCACCGCGTTGTCTTTGGTGATCACTTCCTGTGAAGGCACATTGGCCACTTGTTCCATCATGTTGATTTTTCGACCGATGCGGTCAACGAAAGGGATTTTCATACCCAAACCCGGTGTGAACGTTTTTCGGAATTGTCCAAAACGTTCCACAGTGTATTCAAAGCCTTGTGGTACCATGACGAAAACGCTCTTCAAGAACACCACGCCAAAGACGACCAGAATGCCATAAAAAATTTCTGAACCCATTGTTTCCTCCTGTGTGATAAGCGGCTGTTCAACAGCCCTTTATAATCTATGAAAACTGAATGATGATGTAGCCCGCCACGAGGGAATAGTGCAGCCAAATCAGTTGGCTTGTATTCTGAGTAGAAAGGTCAACTCAGAAGCGCCCTTGCATGAATCCCCACATTCACATTCAAACTTCCACGAACAAACCATTTTAATTCAGTCCATTCGTGTTGTAACGCCTTTACTTTAATTATGTTAACCCATTGGCAGAAAAGAAACATGTGCCAAAAGGTGGGGTCATTTGAGCAGGCTTTGGGTCACAGCCAATTGATGATTTTATCCTTCAATCGGGTGAATGGGGCTCTGGCCAAGCCATTGAAGTTAAGTCTTGATTGGTAGTACACCGGCTTCATGTGGCTCATTGCTTTGAAACCTTCATGACCATGGTAAGAGCCCATGCCACTGGCACCGACACCGCCAAAAGCCAACCCTTCCTGAGCAAACTGCACCAAGGTGTCGTTGATGGCCAAACTGCCTGATGTGGTTTGGGTCTTGATGCGTTCTATGGTTGAACTGCGGTTGCTGAACAAATACAAAGTCAGCGGCCTGGCCCTTTGGTTGATGAATGCCAAATCGGCCTCCAGGTTCGGGCTGCTAATGATGGGCATTATCGGCCCAAAGATTTCATTTTGCATCAAAGGGCTGTCGAGGTCCGGGTCATTAACCAAACAGGGTGTGAATCGCCTGTCTTGCTCAGAATCAGCCGTCAGGTGAATGACCTGCTCACTCGGGATGTCTTGCAGCAGTGATGCCAATCGGTTGTGGTGCTGGTCGTTGACGATGTGGGTGTAGTCGGGGTTGTTGTTCCAATCAGGATAAGCTTGTTCGAACTGTGTTTTGATGGCAGCAAGCAGGGCTGTTTTGCGCTTTGGATCGATCAAAATGTAATCGGGAGCGATGCAGGTTTGACCTGCGTTGAACCATTTGCCACTGACGATGCTGCGCGCGGCGCGATTGAGATCGTAACCTGCGTCAATCACAACCGGCGATTTGCCACCCAGTTCCAAGGTCACAGGCGTCAGGTGTTCTGCCGCATTGCGCATGATGATCTTGCCCACCTGTGTCGAACCGGTGAACAGAATGTGGTCGAGCGGCAATTGACTGAAGGCAGCCGCCACTTCGACATCGCCGGTGACCACATGGACCACATCAGCGCCAAACACCCGGTGAAGCATGTCTTTGATCAGTTCTGCTGTTTGGGTGGTGATTTCAGACGGTTTGACCATGACGCGGTTGCCGGCAGCGATGGCGGCAGCCAAGGGTGCCATGACCAAATTGAAAGGGTAGTTCCACGGTGCCATGATGCCAACCACGCCCAATGGCTGCGGCACAATGGCGCATTTGGAGGGATAAAATTTCCAATTGCTGTGCTGAACAACTGGCTGAGTCCAGCGGCGCAAGTGTTTCAAGTTGTGATGGATTTCATCCAAGCTCAACATGATTTCAGCCAAGCGGGTTTCGTGTTGGCTTCGGTGGCTGAAATCGGCATTGATGGCATCAGCAATCGCCTGCTGATTTGTTTTGATGTCTTGTGCCAAGCGCTTGAGGCCGGCTTTTCGCTCTGCCAGGGTCAAAGGTGGCAAAGATTTCATGTGTTCTAGGGTTTGATTTAAATGCATCATGTCAGTGTATCAGGCCAAAGGTAAAGTGATGTTGATTTGGGCGCCGTGTTCGTGGTTATTCAAAGTGATTTCCCCACCATGTTCTTCGACAATTTTCTTCACGATGGCCAAGCCCAAACCTGAACCGTGCGTTTTGGTGGTTTCATAAGGCTCGAACACTTGAGACAGGTTTTGTTGCATGAATCCATGGCCGTTGTCTTTGATGATCAATAACAAACCATGTGCCGAAGTTTCGGTGGTGATGGATATGGCCACCTCGCCAGATGTGACACTTTCTTGGGCGTTCTTGATTAAGTTGGTTAACAGCTGGGTCATCCGCCCTTTGTCGAGCAGCAGATTGGGTTCTGGGTGCAACAGGTTCAGTTCAAAATGAATCCCAGGGTGAGAAATGGAATACAAGTCGACCAATTCATTGATCAACGGGTTCAAGCCACCCAATTCTTTCTTCAGCTCAGGTGGTTTGGCATAGTCAGAAAACGCATTGACCAAGGTTTTTAAGTTTTCGACTTGTGAAACGATGGTTTGGGTGGCGCGGTTGAGGATTTCGTCTTCTTCTTTGGACAGTTTGCCTGAGAATCGCATCAGCATGCGTTCAGCAGACAATTGAATTGGGGTCAAAGGGTTTTTCACCTCATGGGCCAAACGCCGGGCCACTTCCGACCAAGCCGCATCCCTTTGTGCTTGGTTGATGATGGTTTGGTCATCGAACACCACCACGTGCGCGCCGCCTTCCAATTCTTCGTTGTCTATGTGACTGCCCCGGACCAGCAAAACGCGCCGCAGCGAATCTTCAGCAATCAAGACTTCTTGTTGCCAATGGGGTGTTTTGTCCTGGGCTTTGCTTTTGATGAGCGTGACCAGTGGCGCCAAGGTGGGGTTCTTCATGGCCAAGAAGTCGATGTTCTGGTTTCGCAAATTGCGCTGGCCCAAATGCAAAATGCGGTTGCAGGAGTCGTTACTCAACCTGATCAACTGGTCTTCATCAATGCTCAAAACACCACTCGAGAGGTGAGACATCACTTTTTCAAGGTATGTGCGTTGGCCTTCGGCATCGGATTGTGCCCGGTGGGCCAGGGCGCTCGATTGGGCAATCTCTGTCGACATGGTGTTGAATGACTCCACCAAAAAGCCAAGCTCGTCTTTGCTTTCCACTGGAATGATGCGGCTGTAGTCACCTTCAGCAATGGCTTGGGTGCCTTCTGACAGGGATTTGATGGGTGCGACCAAACGCCTGGCTGAAGAGAATGCGCGCAAGATGGCGAGGAACACACTGATCAGCAAAACGATGGTGAGGATGATGACGAACGTGTTTTCCAACTGCTCACGTTGGTAAGCTTGTTTGTTGTATTCGTGGTACTGGGTTTCGATGTTGGTGGCCAGTGCTTCAAATGCTTCG
>JAUHZH010000425.1 GCA_030426065.1 Gammaproteobacteria bacterium | reverse complement strand
CCCGGTACATCGCTTTACTTTGTGGCAGATGGCAAAGGTGGGCACACGTTTTCTGACAGTTATGATGACCACCTCAAAGCCGTCCGTCAATATTTGAAAAGCACACAATCACAATGAAGGCCCGATTCATCACATTGGAAGGCTCTGAAGGCGCCGGTAAATCTTCGGCCATGAAAACCATCACAGAGACTTTGGATGGTTGGGGCATTTCTTACATCACCACCCGAGAACCGGGAGGTGAGCCCACTGCAGAAAAAATGCGGGATTTGTTGTTATATTCCGATCATTTGGATGCGCACACTGAATTGTTGTTGATGTTTGCCTCTCGCAATGAACATGTGGTCAAAGTCATCAGGCCTGCATTGGCTGCTGGCCAGTGGGTGGTTTCTGATCGTTTTGTAGATGCCAGTTTTGCCTACCAAGGAGGCGGCAGGGGGGTGGACAATGAAACGCTGTCATTTCTGGAGCGCATGACGGTCGGTGATACACAGCCAGATTTGACCTTGTACCTGGATGTCACACCTGAAGTGGGTCTTGAGCGGGCAGCCAATCGTTCTGAGAAAGATCGGATTGAAAAAGAACAACTGGCATTTTTTGAAGCGATTCAGTCAGCCTATCAAGATCGTGCCAGAAATCATCCACACAGGATCAAAACCATTGATGCCAATCAAGGAATTGACCAAGTGGCATCACAAATCAAACATGTCATGCAAAAATTCAAGGAAGAACACGATGAATGAATTTTGGTTAGCGCCTGTATTGACTCGCTGGCAAAGCATGATGGCAAAAGGCATCAAACCGCAAGCGGTGGTGATTCAAGGTGTTCCAGGCATGGGTAAAAAAGCCTTGACCGAACAGGTGATGGCCAACATGTTGTGCTCACAATCTGATACGCAAGCCTGTGGTGAATGTCAGAGTTGTCGTTTGCTCAACGCAGGTCACCACCCTGATGTGCACCGTGTGGTGGCAGAAAAGGACATCATCAAAGTGGACCAAATCAGGCAGTTGACCACTTTTTTTGCTTCCACACCCCATTGTTCACAACACAAATTGGCCGTTATTTATGACGCCCACCTGATGAACACTTCTGCTGCCAATGCCTTGCTGAAGGTGTTAGAGGAGCCTCCCGCAACAGGTACTTTGTTTTTGCTGACCGATGCCAAACACCGTTTGTTGCCCACCATTCGCAGCCGTTGTATCGGCTTGGATGTGACCCTTGATCAACAATCAGAATCACAAGTGGTTGATTGGTTGAAGCAGTTAGGCCATGAAGAAAATCACATCCGCTTGGCTCTGCCTTTGGTTGATTTCGTCCCATTGGCGGCGCAGTCAATCATTGCCAATGAGGAATTGAATGCTTTTTTGACTTTCCTGGATGACCTGTTGTCGGTTTTAAAAAATCAAGCCCATGTGACACAAATCGCCAGTCAGTGGTCAGAGGCCTTGAACATGGACGTGTTGTTGATGTGGCAGCGTTGGCTGTTGCTTGTGCTTAAACACGGCAACAACCCCAGCATCATGGGACCTTGGCAAAATAATGAGTTCATTTTATGGCTTAACAGCCAGCCGCAAAGCGTTGATTTATTAATTACAATGCATGATTTGCTGATGGACTTTGTGCTAAACTTTAATACACAGATCAAGCGACAATTGATGCTTGAATCAATGTTAATTTCATTAATGGAAAGAAAACAGGTGTAGTTATGGCTTTTATGGGCGGCATGGGAAAAAAAGGCATCTTGTCATTGAACCTTCAAGGTGCGGCTGAGCTTCACAAGCATTACATGCCATTCATACAAAATGGTGGGTTGTTTCTGAAAACCAATAAATCCTATCAATTGGGTGAAGAAGTTTTTGTTCTTTTGACATTGGACGAGGATGAACGCATGCCAGTGACGGGCAAAGTGATTTGGGTAACTCCGAAGGGAGCACAAGGCTCTAAGTCGCAAGGTATCGGCATTCAATTGGCTCAAAATGCCGACATGAACAACATCAGAAAAAAAATCGATACCATTTTGGCACCCTATGGAGGTGAAGACATAGCGACCGAAACCATGTAAATATGACTGCATTTTTCAGTGGCCAAGAACTCGTTGTATTAGAAGAAGA
>JAUHZH010000037.1 GCA_030426065.1 Gammaproteobacteria bacterium | reverse complement strand
GCCGAACAGCAAAAGTTTTCCGCTCAACACCGAATTCGAGGCACTGATCACTTTGAAAGGCCAAGGGGCTGGTCCTCACCTGAGTTCAGTGACGCCCAGCAGCGAAGCCATCACGGTGCGAACACACCATTCTTTCATTCAACTGCCTGAAGAGCCGATGACACCAAGGGCATTTGACCCAAGATCTGGTGGTATCCCAGTCACATTTTATGACTATGCAGCCCCTTTGGGTGAACCCATGAAAAGACAATGGGTGATTCGACACCGCCTTGAGAAAGATGACCAAGGCCAGGTCATTGAACCCATTGTTTATTACCTCGATGCCGGCACCCCAGAGCCGGTCCGTTCGGCATTGTTGGAAGGGGCCAAGTGGTGGTCGGAAGCTTTTGAAAAAGCAGGATTTCCAGGTGGCTACGAAGTCAAAATGCTGCCAGATGATGCCGACCCTCTCGACATCCGCTACAACACCATCCAGTGGGTGCACCGTTCGACACGTGGATGGTCTTACGGTTACAGCGTGGTCGATCCGCGATCAGGTGAAATTCTGAAAGGCCATGTCACTTTGGGTTCATTGCGTGTCAGACAAGACATGTTGATTGCCCAAGCCCTGCTCTCTCCCTTCAAGCCTGGCGCCGAACCCACTGATGCCATGGAGAACATGGCCTTGGCCAGGTTGCGCCAATTATCGGCTCACGAAGTCGGCCACACCATTGGCTTGATACACAATTTTCATGCCAGCAGCAACGACCGTGCCTCGGTGATGGATTACCCGCACCCCTTAGTTCAACTCACAGATGGGGAAGTGGATTTGTCAGCTGCCTACGGCATCGGCATCGGCGCCTGGGATCAGGTTTCGGTCAATTACCTGTACCAATCTTTTGAACCCGAGAACGAAACCGAAGGTTTGAATCAAATTTTGACAGAGGCTGCTGAACAAGGGTTGGTGTTCATTGCGGACCGCGACGCCCGCGCCCAAGGCGGCTCACACCCACGAGCCCATTTGTGGGACAACGGCAGCAACGCAGCCCAATCACTGATGGATGTGATGGCAGTCAGAAAACATGCTTTGTCACAGTTTGGTTTGAACAGCATGCCTGAAGGAGAACCCGTGGCTTCTTTGGAAAAACTGTTGGCACCGGTTTACCTGTTCCACCGCTACCAAGTCGAAGCCGCTGTGAAATTAATCGCTGGTGTTGATTACCGTTACGCCTTGAAAGGCGAGGCCGATGTCGCGAGCCAAATGGTGAACGCTGAGCAACAACAAGCGGCCATCGATGCCGTGTTGGCCACAGTGACGGTGGATGCCCTGTCATTACCCGACGATTTATTGAACCTGCTGCTGCCACCTGTGGAGGGCAGTTACCGTGACAGGGAACATTTCAAACACCGAACCGGCCTGAACTTCGACATGTTGGCTGCCGCAGAGGCCGCAGCAAGTCACACATTCAATTTGCTGTTGCACCCTGAGCGCATCAACCGATTGCATGAACAAAACAGCCGCAACAACGACATCCCTTCGATCCAACAACTGATCCAGCAAATGCACAAACACACCTGGAGCAATCGCCACAAAGACAACAAGCAACAGGCAATTCAAAACAGCATCAACTGGGTCTTTTTGCAATCCGCTTTGCACTTGGCACACAACCCACAATTGGCACCGCAGAGCCGAGCGCATTTACACACCTATTTGAAAACAGCACAAAAGCAATTCAAAAAAGGAGATGCCTTCCAAAAACTGGCCGCCGACACCATCGGTCGGTATTTTTCTGGCCAATGGCAACCGGCCAATTCACCATCCATTGAAATGCCACCCGGATCACCGATTGGAACGATAAACTAACACAAATAATGATACCATTAAGCACATGAAAATATTACCATCCTTTAAATCATGTGCTGTTGTGACATGCTATTTTACGGCAGCCGCTGCCAGCGCTGCCGTTCACATCAGTCCCAACAAAACAGGCCAAGCCATCATTGTGCCTTTTTTCACCGTGGCCAATCAGATGAACACCTTGCTGTCTCTGAACAACACCCGCGACGAGACCAAGGCAATCAAAATCCACATCAAAGAAGCCAGCCAAGGACAAGCGGTGGCTTCTTTCAATGTTTACCTGGCGCCACAAGACATGTGGACCATGGGCATGGGCCAGTTCGGTGGCGATTTTAAAATGATCAGTTTTGATTCATCGTGCACAACAGGATTCATGAACAACCAGGCCATTCAAACCGAAGATGACTGGTTGTGGGAAAACGGCACCTTTGAAATCATTGAAATGGGTGTGGTTGACACCTACGAAATCTTCAATTTAGATCAGATCAATTGCGAAACTTTGTCTGCTTACTGGCAAGACGGCGGCACCTGGGCCGACGACAGCGAAGCCCACCTCAGGCCAGCCAGCGGCGGCTTACATGCCGAAGTGACCTTGATGGATGTGGAACAAGGCCATGCATCCAACATCCCAGTGATTCATTTGGATGGTTTTTATGGTGATGATGACATCCAGCATTCAGCCGCTGGTGCTGATGCGCCCAACCTCGATTCTGGCACACACGACAGTTTGGTGATGCATGATGGAGAAGCCATCACCACCCGATGGCCCACAGGCTATGAAGCGGTCAGTGCCTTGTTGATGAAAAACACACTCAGCAACGAATACAATCTGGAACCGGGTGTTTTGGGCAAAACGGATTGGATCATCAGCATGCCCACCTTGCATTACCACCTCAACAATCCAACCAGTGACCTACCGTTCAAAGTCACCGAAGGTGGCGTGTCGTTTCCGGGTCAATACAACTACAGTTTTTTGTATTATGACAGGGAAGGTCATGGCAATTCATACGAATGCTTGATACTTTGCCCGCCTCTTCCGCCGGGCATCATCAAACACAGCGTCACCAATTTCACATTGTATCCGGACCACGCCAATGCACCACTCCCAAACCCACTGATATCAAACGCATCAGCCGATAACTCACAATGGTTACCCATTTTGGACTATTACAACACGCCTCCAATAGCTGAAAACGGCAAATTGCTCATGTCATTGTCTGAAAACGGTGGCCATACCATTCCTAATGACCGAGGCTTTTCAGCCGGTTCCAACGAAGTCTCACACACTTTCCACGGCTTACCTTTGGTCGGCTTTTCATACACACAATACACCAACAGCGGTGCTCAACCCGGCTTATTGGCGCAATATGCCTTTGTCCGAAAACATTTTGGCCGAAAACGGATCGATATTCAGGAGTCAATGAAATGAATCAGCGCCTTTCCTTATTCAAACTGGGCTGCTTGCTACTCTCTGCTGTCACATCCACTCAAGTTAAAAGTGCTGTGCACATCAGTTCAGACGACACAGGCCAAGCCATCATTGTGCCGTTTTTCACTGTCTCCAACCAAATGGCCACCTATGTTTCATTGGACAACAGCTCCAGCGACATCAAAGCGGTCAAAGTCCACATCAAAGAAGCACAACAAGGCGCCACCATAACCTCATTCAATATTTACTTGAGGCCAAATGACATGTGGGTCATGGCAATGATTAACGGTCTGTTAGGACCTCACATCATCAGTCCCGATGAATCATGTAGCCTGGGTGATTTCTATTATCATTACACCCCAACGCAAGAAGGCTGGCTGTGGGAAAACGGCATCATCGAGGTATTTGAGATGGGTGTGATTGAAGCCACCGATGGCATTGATGCCAACCACATCGACTGCGAAGCCCTTTCAGACATGTGGGAAGACGGCGGTACCTGGGCCAACGACAGCGAAACCCACTTCAGTCCTGCAACCGGTGGTCTCCATGCCGAGGTGACTTTGTTGGATGTGGCGCAAGGCCATGCATCTAACATCCCAGTGATTCATTTGGCAGGATTTTATGGTGATGACGACATCCAGCACACGCCCGTAGGCGCTGAGACTCCAAACCTCGCTTCAGGAACCCGAGACAGTTTGATTTTGCTTGATGGTGAGGCCATCACCACAAGATGGCCCACAGGCTATGAAGCGGTCAGTGCCTTGTTGATGACAACCAAGGTTTACAATGAATTCAATGTTGAGCCCGGTGTGGCGGCCAAAACCGATTGGATCGTCAGCTTTCCGACTTTGTTTTATCATTTAAGCAACGATGAATACCAATTTCCATTTTATACCCTTGATGATGGTTTTATTTTTCCCACATACACAAGTGAAAACATTCGCTACTGGAACCGGGAAGGTGAGTCCTTCTTTTACACGTGTCCCCTCTCTTGCCCTCCACCCCAAGTAGAGGCCCCCTCTTTGAATCACAGCGTCAATAACATGGTGGTGTTTTCCGAAAATGACGAACCACTTTCTGGTGTTCCGATGCTCACTGGCATTGGTGCTTTGAACACCCACCAAACCCAAGTGGAAGGCGGGCAATCGGAAGAATTTGATTTTGATTCAGGGAAACGGCTAATTGATACAGAATTTTTTAATGGGATAGGCTTTTTCAACTCAAGGGGACGAGACCCGATCAATGGCAACATCGGCCACATGTATTACGGTATTCCCGTGGTTGGCTTCACCTACACACGTTTCACCAACACCAATGCACAACCTGGCCGATTGGCACAGTATGCTTTTGTTCGGGGGCACTTTGGCAAACAGTCGGTGGCCATTAATGGGCAATGACCACCTCTTGATTTAATTGATCATTTCAAAGCCGCTTCGATGTGGCTTTTGATGTCTTCGGGTTTGGTGGTGGGGGCGAAACGTTTGATGGGTTGGCCGTCCTTGCCGATCAAGAATTTGGTGAAATTCCATTTGATCTTTTTGCCCAAAGTGCCTGGCAATTCGTCTTTCAAGTATTTGAAAATCGGGTGGGCGTCACCACCATTGACATCCACTTTGTCAAACATTTGGAAATCAACACCATAGTTCAACTGACAAAACTCAGCGATTTCATCTGAACTGCCAGGTTCTTGCTTACCAAATTGATTGCAAGGGAAGCCCAGGATTTCCAAACCTTCACCATGCAGCTCTTTGTGCAATTCTTGCAGGCCTTCATATTGAGGCGTCAAGCCACACTTACTGGCTGTGTTGACGACCAACACAACCTGGCCTTCATAATCTTTCATCGCTTTTTCAGGGCCGTTCAATGTCTTGGCCTCGAAATCATGGAAATTGCTCATCGTTCTCTCCTTTTATAAATGTCTGATTGGTATGGTAACCAGTTCGCATTCAAAAGACATTTCAAATTTCCGATTGTCTTCATTCAAAATTTTGATTTGCTTTTTCAGTTTTCAACGCCAATCAACTTACACTTGTGGAATACCCCTCCAAGTGAAAGCTCAGAGGGTTGCTCTTTTCATCATCGATAATAACGCCTGTAGGCCATGAAACTCATAGACATCATCATCAACATCAGTGCCCACCAATGTGTAGCTGGAACCGGTATGGTGGTACCCAATACCGTCGGATCACCCACCAGTGGTGTCAACGGGTTATCGGTATCTACTGGCTCTTGACCATCAGCGATGTCATCATCCGGATTGCCGTCATTATCATGATCCCAATGGGCATTGGCTTGATTTTCAAAAATCAACTGACCCGATCCAATGATTCTGACATCAAAACTGATCACTATTGGGTTATTCAACTGGTTTGGTGACGAGTTGATGGGTGCACCTTCATCTTCACCAATCACAGCATTCAATTCAATCCGATTCAATGCTGCATTGTAAACCGGTGTGCTGCATGTCGAAGTACCGTATGCCGTACAAATGGCATTCCCTTCAAAGACCATACCCGACTGAATTTCATCAAAGATGAAGACTGGTAAGTCTCTGTTGTTGTTGGGATTAAACCACCAGAAAGTCCAACGAATGATTCGGTCGTCATTGGGGTCAAACTCACCTGTCTTCAGTCCAACAGGAGGCTCTAAAGTCAATGGTGTAGTAACATCATCGGTGTTGTTATCAGGGTCTGGATCTGGCCCATTGTTGCCATCATCTAGGACAGTGACAGAATTGAACATTTCATTGACACCATTGGGCAGCGGATCCGCAACATCCACAGCAAAAGTCACGGTCAAGCTGTCGCCTGCATTCATATTGCCATGAGCATAGGTGCAGGTACTTCCTGCACTGTTGTTCGGTAAACAATTCCAAGTCACATCACTTGATGCTTGATTGAAGCTGCTGTTGGCAGGCACCGTTTCGACCACTTCCACGCCAGTGGCATTTTGGTTACCTTGGTTACCGAATACCAAAGTATATACAACCGTGTCGCCTGGACTGGCATTGATACCGCCATCGCTTTTGGTGATGTACAGATCAGGCGCAGCAACCACTGGTGTGGTTTCATCGTCATTGTTGTTGTTGGGATCAGGGTCAGGACCGTTGCTGCCATCATCATTGATGGAAACATTGTTGATGATGTCTTCTTTATTGGCATTCAGTGTGTCCATTATCATGACAGCAAATTGAATGGTTTGTGAACCATCACTAACCGCCAAGTCACCCACATTGAAAGTACATGAACTGCCAGCTGATCCGTCTGGAACACAAGTCCATCCAGGGGTGCTGCTGCCAGCAACATAACTGGTATGTACGGGCACGGTCTCAGTGATCACCACACCCGTGGCATCTTGATTCCCTACATTTTGATAGACCACGTCATAGACCAGAACATCACCAGGCACCACTGAGTTTTGTTGATGGGTTTTTGTCACAGATAAATCTGGCACAGCATCAATCGGCGTGTTGTCCTGGTCATCGTTGTTACCTGGATTCAAATCTGGACCATTGTTTCCATCATCTTCAATGACCACGCTGTTCAGCAACATGTCCACACCAGCTGGTAAAGGATCATCCACAGTTACTGCAAACTGTATGACGGTTGAAGCACCGCCACCTGATAACGCACCTACGGCAAAGGTACAACTGCTCCCTGCATTACCGTTTGGTACACAAGTCCAACCAGCTGAGCTTGACGCCATATTGAATGTGGCGTTCATGGGAACGGTTTCTGTGATCACAACACCTGTACTGCCTAGATTACCTTCATTTCGGTAGGTGATGTCATACACCACCGTTCCACCAGGGATGGCTGTGGCATTTTGGTCAGATTTTGTGACCACCAAATCAACTGCCGCACCACCCACATTATCAATGTCTGTATCGCTGTTGTTGTTTGGTGTGGGATCTGGGCCGTTGCTGCCATCATCTGTCACTGAAGCGGTATTGGTGATTAGTGTCGTGTTGGCATTCAAGGGGTCATCCAGTATAACGACAAAGTTCACTGAGCCCACTGCACCGGCGGCCACTGTGCCGATGTTGATTGAACAGTTTGCACCTGCATTGTTATCAGGTACACAGACCCATCCTGCAGTACTTGAACCCGGTAAGAAAGTCGATTGATCGGGTACCGTTTCAGACAAGACCACACCCGTTGCGTCTTGGTTACCGATGTTTTGGAAATCAAGCACGTACGTCAATGTGTCTCCAGGACTGACGATACTGACACCATCACTTTTCGACAAAGTCATGTCTGGTGCAGCATTTAATGGTGTGTCATCATTGTCGGCATTGTTTCCAGGTGTAGGATCTGGGCCATTGCTGCCATCATCTGACACACTGGCATTATTGATCAGTTGCGTCACACCTGCCGGCACACTGCCATCCACTTGGACTGCAAAATCAACCGATGCATTGTCACCTGCTGCCAAATCAGCAACGGCCAGGCTACAATTGCTACCCGCACTGTTGTCAGGCAAACAAACCCAACCTGGTGTGCTGCTGCCCGATGCAAAGGTGGTTAAAGCAGGTACTGTTTCATTGATGACAACACCGGTCGCGGCTTGGTCACCCACATTGGCATAGCTCAAGGTATAAACCACCACGCCGCCAGGTGTGGCAGTGGCACCACCATCGTCTTTTGACAAAGTTAAATCTGGCGATGCGTCCACTGGTGTGTCGTCGCTGTCATCATTGTTGTTGGGGTCAGGATCAGGGCCATTATTACCATCATCAGCAATCACCACCGTGTTGTTTATGGTATCCACACCAGCGGCCAGCGGGTCATCCACTGTGACCGCGAACAAAACGCTGCTTGAACCTGCTGCAGCCACTGCACCCACATTGATGGTACATGTGCTGCCCGCATTGTTGTTTGGCAAACAAGTCCACACATCTGGAGTTCCTGCAGGATTGAACGTGGTGTGAGTCGGTACAGTTTCTGTAATCACCACACCTGTGGCACCTTGGTTACCCACATTTTCATAGTTGATGGTGTAAGTGATACCACCTCCAGGCATAACCGTCACACCACCATCTGACTTGGTGACTGCCAAGTCAGGCGCTGCCACCACGGGAACCACAGTTGGGTCATCATCAGGACCCGTAGCAGGGTCATTACTGTCCACGTCTGGTAATTCCTGCGAAGAAACCAGTGCTTGATTCACCAAATTCTCCACGCCTGAAGCCAATGGATCATCAATCAACACATCATATGTGATGGTCACGACTGTGCTCATTCCCACAGTGCCCAAATCAACAGCAACACTGGTGTCACCCGCAGTATTACCTGTGGTGACAATCCCTTGGGTGGTGGTCACTGATCCAACCACCAAGGCCCCATTGGGGTCTGGTATATCAGAAAGCATAACTTGAGTCGCATCCGCGTCACCAGAATTGATGACATCTATGGTGTAACGCAAGGTATCACCTGGGCTGATATTCGTTGATGTATCAGCATCAATCAATAAGACAGCCGATTTATCAGCATCCAAGGCAGGCAGTAACAAGTTGTCATTGCCTGTTTCGGGACCTAATTCCCGCTCATTCGGATCATTGCCTGGTAAGCTGCTGGCCTCAGTTAATGTGGCCGTATTCGGTATCGTGGTAGGCAAGGTCACATCGTTTCTGAGTGTGGCATTGAATACAAACACCAAGACTTCATTGGGCTCAATGGAATTATCGGGTGAACTCATGCCACTGTTAGAACTGATGCTGACAGTATGTTGGTTTGCCCCCGGCCCCGCAGCGTCATTGAACAGGAACCCGGTGGGAATTGACACAGCACTGAAGCCTGCCGCATCCCAAACATTGGTGTCAAACACATCTTCCAACAGCAAATCATAGGCTGGTGCTGTACCGCCGGTGTTATTGAGTGTCAGTGTGATCGGCACCACCAAATCATTCAGCTGTCCAAATGATTTTGCTAAGCCCAGGTTAGGCTCAACAATCTCTACATCTGCGTCGGCATTCAAAACCGTATTGGCGCCAAATGTGAAAGTCGCGTTGTTGGTTAATAGCAAGCCATCTACATTCAGTGGATCATCAACCACACGCGCAGTAACGGTAATGACCAATTGGTCATTGGTGTCGTCAACACCATCAGGAGCATTGGTCACCGTACCGAAATCCAAAGTCACGGTGTCGTTCACTCCATTGGCATCTGCATCTCGATCAGACAATACAGGTGTACCCGGCAAGGTGGTGGTCAGCCCGCCTATAGAGTCAATGGTGGCGCCAATGGCTTCCAACACGCCACCATCGGCAGCAACAGGTAACAAGTCTTGTACCACAGCATTGGTGGTTGTGCCTTCTGGGAAAATAACTGTTAAGGTAAAGTCTATGGTCTCACCGATGGCCAAATCAGGCACCAACAAGCCATACTGATTATCACCTGTATCACTCAGAGAAGAACCTGCCGTCACTTTTAAGATGGCCGGATCTGGGGTCATGAACGTGGTCTGATCCATGTCTGTATATTGTCTGATTTCTCCACCACCACCTGGTCCACTGCTGTGATTGACAGTAACCGTATTTTGGTAAGTCTGGTTGGGGTTAACCAACAAATCAACCGACACTTGATACTCAATGGTACAAGAACCAGTCGCCAATGTCAGTGGATCTGCTGTGAAGCCAATGGTTGGGTCGTTACTGGAATCGACGGCGATGTTGCTACAGGTACCAGAAACTGTTCCATCATTGATCCAACTTGTGCCTGGATTCGGCAAAACATCAGTGATGCTGATTTCATAAGCATCAGCAGTTGATGCCACGGTATGCGCCAAAATCAAACGGTATGTCAACACATCACCAGCATCAGCAGTGATTGAGTTTGGCAATGTTTCTTTAGTCACCTCCAATAATGGCTCAACGATGTCAATGTTGGCATTCGCGGTCGAGGAACTGCCGCCAGAAGTGAACGTGACGTTGTTGGTTACGTCATCAATCAAAGTCTGATTCACCGGTTCATCAACTACCACAGCAACCACTTCAAAAACTATTTGGTCATCGCTATTGGCAACACCATCTGGAGCATTGAACAAATCGCCTAAGTTCCAGGTTACCACATCATCATAACCATCAGCTGGTGCAGAATCTGATGCG
>JAUHZH010000424.1 GCA_030426065.1 Gammaproteobacteria bacterium | reverse complement strand
TGAAATCAATCGCCTGAAACAACAAAGCGCACAGCAGAAAAGGTTGCGTGAATTGTCGACTCAACAAGCCCTGCTTGATGCCCAAAACATCAACACTTTAAACAGCATCATTTCGGCATTGGGACACTGGCCTGGCATCGATGATGTGGGGAGCAACACAGCACAAATGGCGTTGGTGCTGGTAAAACATGCAGACAGCGATCAACAAGCCGCTTATTTTCCTGCCATCAAGGAAGCGGTGTTGGCAGGTCAAATCAAGCCTGAATGGTTTGTCTATTTGTATGACCAATGGCTGATGCAGCAAAATTTGCCTCAAGCCTACGGGAGCCTGATGACTCAAGGGGCAGACCGAACACAAAAGCTCTACCCCATGCAAGCGCTCAGCACCGTAAACTTCAACCGCAACGGTTTGGGCATGCCGCCATTGCAGCAATCGCTGGCAACGAAAAACCTGTGGCTCAGACCCAACCTCAACGATGAAAATCATTTCGAATTGGTGCCTGTGGCTGTGTTCGGTCAATTTGCCCAACTGGCGCTTGACTGTTTAGACAAAACCTATCCTAACAGCATCAAACATGTCCTCAACAGTCCCGAAGATGCCCAAACTCCAGATCAACTTCACCCTGCATTTTTTGGTTGTTTTGATTGGCATTCTTCGGTTCATGGCCACTGGCTTTTGGTCAAAGTCAGTAAACTGTTTCCAGACCACCCATCATTCCAATCCATCAAATCCCGACTGGCAGTCCATTTTACGGCCGAGAACATGGCTCAAGAGCTGCGTTATTTTCAAGCAGAAGGACGCAATGGTTATGAACGCCCCTACGGCATGGCCTGGTATTTACAACTGGTGGCTGAATTGCATGACTGGCAAGACGCCGAGGCCCAAACCTGGCGTCAACATTTGGCTCCATTGGAGCAAACCATCAAAAACAAATTGCGCTTGTGGTTGAACAAACTGTCACACCCCATCCGCAACGGCACCCACACCCAAACCGCTTTTGCCCTTGGCATGATGTTGGATTATGCAGAAACTGTCGGTGATGGTGAGTTTCATGCATTTTTGACCCGACACATCAATCGATTTTATGCCAAAGACACGAAATGCCCCATCAACTACGAACCTTCTGGTCATGATTTCTTGTCCCCTTGCCTGGCCCAAGCTGATTTGATGCGCCGGGTTCAGAAAAAGGGCTATGGCCGCTGGTTGAAAAAGTTTTTGCCCCAAATCAAACACGGCAAACACTGGCTTTCCGTTGCCAAAAGCAACGACCCCAGTGATGGCCACTTATCGCATTTGGATGGACTCAACATATCCCGAGCTTGGATGCTGGAAGGCATCGCGTCGGCCTTGCCCATCAAAGACAAACGGCGGGCGCTGCTGTTGAGGCAAGCCAACAACCACCGCCAATCCGGCCTGGCCGCCGTCACGGGTGAGCATTATGCTGGCGGTCATTGGCTGGGCTCTTTTGCACTGTATTATTTAACCCAAAGTGGCTTGTCCACTTCGCAATGAATTTATGAACATTTTGAAATCCCAAAAGCTGAATGAAGTGTGTTACGACATCCGCGGCCCCGTTTTGGCTGCTGCTCAGCGAATAGAAGAACAAGGTGGCAAAGTTTTGAAACTGAACATCGGCAACCCAGCACCGTTTGGTTTCGAAGCCCCTGAAGACATCGTCCGAGACATGATTCACAACCTGCCTCAAGCTGAAGGGTATTGTGACTCAAAAGGCGTGTACTCAGCACGTGTGGCCATTTACCAATACTATCAAAAACGCCACATCAAAAACCTCGACATCGACAACATCTTCATTGGCAATGGCGTGTCTGAATTGATCGTCATGACCATGCAAGGTTTGCTCAATGATGGCGATGAAATGCTGGTACCGGCTCCTGATTACCCCTTGTGGACGGCTGCAGTGAACTTGTCAGGCGGCCAGGCGGTGCATTACCTGTGTGATGAAGCCAACAACTGGGCCCCAGATTTGGCAGACTTGGAAAGCAAAATCAGCAAAAAGACCCGTGGCATCGTTCTGATCAACCCGAACAACCCAACCGGCGCAGTTTACTCACGCGAAGTGCTGCAAGGTCTGGTCAACATCGCCAAACTGGAAA
>JAUHZH010000423.1 GCA_030426065.1 Gammaproteobacteria bacterium | reverse complement strand
ACTGTTGCACTTGCAGTGTCACTTTGGTTTGGACAGCCTGTCATGGGTCAGGCGAGGCGCTGAAGTGACCGCTGTGGATTTGTCTTCCAAGGCCATTGAAGCGGCTCAAAAATTGGCTGCTGAGGCTAACTTGTCAGCAGAATTCGTGGTCGATGACGTGATGCATTTCATTCAAATACCCCGTGAGTTCGATGTCGTGTTTGTTTCTTATGGTGCTTTGTGTTGGCTCCCTGACATGACTGCTTGGGCCCAAGGCGTTGCACGCCAGCTCAAACCAGGGGGACGCTTGGTGCTGGTGGAATTCCATCCCTTGTATGATTTACTGAGCGGTTATTCCTATTTCCACGAACCACAACCGGTGATAGAAACCGAAACCAGCTACACAGAAAATGCCGAAGGTGAACACGCCATCGCTGTCTGGTCACACCCCGTGTCAGATGTCATCACCGCCTTGTTGGAGGCTGGCATGCACATCAATCAATTCATAGAGCAGGCCATGAGCCCTTATGATTGTTTTGAGGGCATGACAGAAAAACAACCCGGATGCTTTTTCATTGAGCACAAAGGCCATGAAGTGCCTTTGGTGTATGCAATAGAAGCAATCAAAGTTCTTTGAATCGCTTCAGCGACCCCAGCGGGCTTTGTGACCGCGTGAATCAACATGGACGAAGGGGCCCCTGACGCCAGGTTTGGATTTGTATGAGCCAATGCCACCAGCCAAGCCGTCTTTGGCATCGGTTTTGTCTTGTTTTGCCGCCAAATCAAACAGCCAATTGGCGTCTGCTTTGTTGATTTTGCCGTCATCATTGAGGTCATCCATCCAATTGTTCTTGGGATTGACGTCGATGTAAATGTCCGCTGCATCGCCATACACGTGGCGGCTGTTGGGTACGTTGCCCAATTCTTTGTTGTAGGCGGGTGTGCGGTAACCGCTCATGACGTGGAAAGTGGGCAATTCGATGCCTTTTGCCCTGACGTTGTTGAGCAGCCGTTCCAATTTCAAAATCAATTCTGGGTGAACCAGCAGGTATTGGTCCGAAGATCTGCTGGTTTGTTTACACAAAAACTGGCTGAGTTTGAAGTGGGGTGAGATTTTCAAGTTTTTCATGCTGTGGTCATAAGCAATCAAACCTTTTGGGGCTTTGTATTTGGGGTTGTTTTTCCTCGCTTTTTGAGGGTATTCACCCACCAAGTAACCCTTCAGGTGTCCATTGTGCATGTTGCTCAAAGGTTCCAGGACAAAGGCCTTTAAAGACAGAGTGTCTTGGGTTGTGATGTTCTCGATTTTGATGGGGTAATGGCCTGACTTGGCAGGTGCTTTCCATTGGAAAAGGAGCGGGTCGAGGGTTTCTACTGAACCGTGCTCAGTCAGGATTTTGAATTTGTGGTCACTTTCTGTCTCATCAATGATGGAAAGCGCAACAGTTTCCTCAGGCATCACGGTGATAAAAAAAATGTTGTGGTTGGTCTTTGTGCCCTTGGCAGATAAAGTGAATGGCAGGCTTTTGGCTGAAACCAAAGATGAGGTCAGTATCAGACACAATGTCAGTAGCTTCTTCATGGGGTTATGTTGTCTTGGGTCCCATCAAATGTAAAGTCCTTTGTCGCCGATTCAAGGGGCAAGCAAGCCAATGGAATGCAAGATTTGCACCATTTAACAGAATTTGAATGATTGGTTTGGATTTCGATGGTTTCAAAGCCGGCTTGAAGGTAAAATGGTCCGTTTGACGACTTTTTGTGGTGGCATGGGCATCAACCAAACAATCAAATATCCGTTGGCATTCAAAGGCCCCAAAGGGCAAATCGAAAGGCATTTTGATGAGGATTTGGTGTTCCAGGCTGTTCAATTGTTGCTCGATGGTGAGGCTCAATGGCGTCACAGCGAAACTTCACAAACTGCTCGGATGGAATGGCCAGATGGCACACGCGCTCAAATGCTGTGGCCCCTGACACACCCGTTGGAAGGTGGTTGCAACTGCCAACTAAGCAAACCCTGTATTCACCAGGCAGCACTCGCGATTGAAAGCAAAGCCACGCTGGATCAATTGCCGCCATTCACCAACCAACTGCGTCAGAAAAAAGACCACCGCATGGCCTTCATGCATTGGTTGCAAAG
>JAUHZH010000422.1 GCA_030426065.1 Gammaproteobacteria bacterium | reverse complement strand
ACCATCAAATTGGCGAAAAAATAAACCACAATCACCGGCGGGATCGATAAACCTGCAAACATGCCCACCATCCGGGTGGTCAATTGAATGCCCGGCTCGTGTTGCCTGCGCCTGATCATCAACCAAACCATGCGCTGGACAATCAACAGCACCAAAACAACCACGGCAATCACCGATGCACCAAACAGCCACAGGTACATGCGGTTGAACTGATCAGAGCTTTGGATGGCGAAAATCAAAAAGTACAAAGCCAACAACAATGCCGCAATCAGGACCAAAATGGGTAGGGCCTTCGACAAGAATTGTTTCACAGCCGGTTTCATGGCTTGGGCTCCAAAGGCGCTTGAAACCAGTCGGATTTGAACGTCCACTCAGTTGATAAGAGCACCGGTATCTGCAACGCCGAAGGCAAAGCACCGCTGTCCAAACGCAAGCGCACAGAGATCAGGTCTGCTGTGGAGATGGAAGGGATGTCGGTGACAAAACGCAAGTCATTGGCCAAATGGTTCCACAAGTCATTGAGTAAAACAAAGCTGTGACGTTCATCGGTGGTGGTGTTGTGCAATTGATACTGACCACTCAGGGAAAAATACCTGATCTGATACAGGTGATGTATTTGGTGTTTGTTTTCATCAAACCAAAAGGTCCGTGCCTTGCTGAAGTGCACTTTGATGATCAGGGTCAGGACGATGCCGTTGTCGATGGCTTCATCAATTTCATCGCTGCTTTTGATGTCAAATTTGGGGGTGATGTACAACTGGTTGGATTGCCACCTTTGTTCAATGGCCAACACATTGATTTCGCCTGCTTGGCTGACTGCACACATCAACAACAACATCATCTTCAGCCAACTTTTCATCCTTGACGCTCCAGCATACAGTAATAAAAACCGTCTTGGTGATCTGTTCCTGTCAGGATCTGTTGGCCCCACTTGGCATCCAAAGAGCCTGGCAAGTCGATGGCTTTGACTGTGAAATCAGGGTTGGTTTTGAGGAAACGATTGATTTGGCGCTCATTTTCCACTTTGAATACCGAACAAGTGGCATACAGCAGACGACCACCTGGTCGAAGTAAAGTGGCATTGGCCTGTAAAATGGCCTGTTGCAAATCAACCAATGGTTTGATGTGGTCCGCTTGTCGCAGCACTTTCATGTCAGGGTTGCGTCTGACCACGCCCGATGCACTGCAGGGCACGTCCAACAGGATGGCGTCGTAGGGTTCGCCTGAAAACCATTCGGCTGGTTGGCTGGCATCACCTGTGATCAAACGATGAGCAGACAGTTTGAGGCGCTCCAGGTTTTGTTCAATCAATGCCATCCGTGGGCTTTCTTTCTCAACTATGTCCAGTTCAATGGCTGGTTCCAGTTGCAACAAATGGCAGGCTTTCCCACCTGGTGCGGCACAGGCATCCAGCACGCGCTCACCCGCCTGGGGCTTCAATAGGTGACCCGCCCATTGGGCCGCTGCGTCTTGAACAGACACTTGACCGCTGGCCAACAGTTCCTTGATGTTGCTGCCAGCATTTTCACACAGCCAAGCCAAAGGCAAATACGGGTGCGGTTGGCCTGGTGGTTTTTCCACGCCTTCCGATGTCAAACGCAGCCACAAAGGGGGTTTCTGGTTATTGGCTGCCAACACAGACAAATGGTCATTGGGCCAGTCTTTTTCGAGCCGATCAATCCACCAGTCGGGGTGGTTGTGCTGTTGACTCAACCCTTTTGGCTGGAAATCATCTTGGATGGTTTTCTTGAGGACGCTGTTGACCAATCCTTTGGCACACGTTTTTTTCAATTGGCCACAGGTGTTGACCGCTTCATTGACAGTGGCATGATCGGGGTCATTGATGATGAATTTCAGCGTCACACTCAAAGTCAATAAAAGGTCGATCATCTGGTCTTTGACCGGTTTGTGGGTGAACTTCTGCCATCGGGCACGCATGTTTTGGTAATGGCGCAAAGTTTGGTAACAACTGTTTTGGATCCAGGCCCGGTCTTGAGCGGGCAGGTGGGCAGGCAAAACGGACTGCAATGCTTGTTTGGTGTGTTGGTGTTTGTAACAGACTTGGTACAAAACCTGACAGCTTAACAGGCGATTCTGGCTCATGTGTACCACGATTTTTGG
>JAUHZH010000421.1 GCA_030426065.1 Gammaproteobacteria bacterium | reverse complement strand
ACCTGGACCAAGATTGGGTTGAAGCCAGTGACAATTCGGTCAAGCAGGTGCGTCGAAAAATTGATCCTGGCCCATTGTTCCCTTGGGATCAAGTGATGCCTCACAGCCGCCTGACCAACATCGCACACAACGCAAAAAACACTAAATAATCATGACAGAATTAGAATCATTACTGACTTATTTTGAACTCGAAGTCCTTGAACAAAACCTGTTTCGCGGCCAATCCTTGGACATCGGTACGGGACGCATTTTTGGCGGCCAAGCATTGGCACAATCACTGAAAGCGGCTTATTTGACCACCGAAGGTCAAGAGGTCCATTCACTGCATGCCTACTTTCTTCGAGAAGGTGATTGCAACAAACCGGTTGTTTACGAAGTCGAACGGGCTCGTGATGGCCGCACCTTCAGTAACCGCCGAGTCACAGCAATTCAAAACGGACGGCCGATTTTGATTCTGGCTTGTTCTTTTCAACGACCTGAATCTGGATTTGAACACCACAAAGAAATGCCAGATGTCCCTTTGCCTGATCAGTTGACTGAAAAAACATTGATTCCCGCTGACGCCATCAAACAACTGTCTCCGCGGATGCGACGCACATTGACCACCCAAGGGCCTTTTGAATTTCGCTTCATCAATGATTTGGATCCTTTTTGCGACCGACCCAAACTGCCCATAAAGCGGATTTGGTTCAAAGCCCGCGGTCCTTTACCTGATGAAAATGACATCCACCGCACTTTGCTGACCTTTGTCTCTGATTTTCATTTGGTCTCAACCGCCACATTGCCTCACGGGATTTCCTATTTGGACCCTCAATTGCAGTTTGCCAGTTTGGATCATGCGATGTGGTTCCACCGCCCTTTCAGGGTAGATGACTGGCTTTTGTATGACTGTGACAGCCCCAGCGCATCAGAAGCCAGAGGATTTGCCACAGGGCATGTATTCAACATCAAAGGCGAGTTGGTCGCATCCACCGCGCAGCAAGGGTTGATGCGTTTGTGGGAGGAAGCCAAACAATGAACATCAGGAACGAAGTCATCCATGCGGTCAAAATCACCGTGGGTTCTTTGTTTATAGCCATTGCCATTGCTTTTTTTCTTCTGCCCGCTGGAGTGGCCACAGGCGGCACACCAGGCATGGGCATCATTTTACACATGTTGACCCCATTGACAGTCGGTCAGGCCATGTTGGCCATCAACATTCCTTTGTTATTGGCAGGCTGGGCATTTGTCGATTTTGGCTTTGCCTTGCGCAGCGTGTTTTCCATGTTGCTCACTGCCCTTCTCGTTGATTTCTTACCTGGCTGGGTTGACTTCCCTGCTTTGGACAGCTTGCTGTTGGCGACGCTGTATGGTGGCATCTCAGCAGGCGTTGGTGTGGGGTTGGTGCTCAAAGGCCGCGCTTCGGCTGGCGGCACCACCATTGTGGCCCGCATTTTGTCCAAATACAGTCACTTCAAACCCGCTCAAATCGTTTTGGTGATGGACTCCTTGATTTTGCTGGCAGTTTTTGTCCTGTTTAAAGATTTAGAAAAAGTGTTGTGGAGCATGATCAGCATCTACGTCACGGCCAAACTGATTGATCGCATGTTGACCGGTGGTGTTCATGAAAAAATTGTCCAAATCGTTTCTCAAAAAAACCAACAAATAGGTCAAGCCATCAGAGAAACCATCGGTCGTGAAGGCACCATCGTGTCGGGCCAGAATTTAACCACCGATTATGACAAAACAATCCTTTTTGTGGTGGTTGGTGTCAGGCGCATGCCGCAGTTAAGAGAGTTGGTGCTTTCGATTGACCCCACGGCATTGATGGTCGTTATTGAAGCAGCAGAAATGATGGGTTCCAGTCGCGTCGCCTACCAAAACCGCATCAGTGCCAAACACAACTGAATCGCTCGCATGATGATCATTCAAAACACACCCGTGGTTCGGCTTGGCTTGCACCCATAAAGCGAAAGCCCCATTGGTGTACTGTCGGGATTTGTCCGCAACCTAATTTTTGCCATAAAAAAAGCCATGGAATGACCCATGGCTTTGCTGAATGTAACCATAAGGCAGTCGTCCATGACCGCCTCAATGATGTCATTTTTTATTGACAAGCTTCCCTGTCGAATCCTGACCTGAAGA
>JAUHZH010000420.1 GCA_030426065.1 Gammaproteobacteria bacterium | reverse complement strand
ACTTCGGCAACTTGACTGCTGGTTTGCTGGCCCAGGTTTTGGGCTTGCCAGTGAAACGTTGGGTGGCCACCACCAACAGCAACGACACCGTGCCACGTTTTTGGCACAGCGGTCAATGGCAGCCAAAGGACACCGTGGCGACCTTGTCCAATGCCATGGATGTGTCACAACCCAACAACTGGGTCAGGATCCAGCACCTGATCGATCAAGGCAAGATTGATGCGAGCTGCTTATCTGCTGTGGCTGTGGATGAGGAGACAACGCAAGAGTCAATGAAATCTTTGCATGACCTGGGTTACTTGTCAGAACCGCATGCGGCTGTGGCTTATCATGGCTTGAAACAAAGTTTGGCTGCAGATGAGGTGGGCGTGTTTTTGGGCACGGCGCACCCCGCCAAGTTCAAATCATCGGTGGATGCGGTCCTGTCTTTGGATGTGCCTTTGCCTGCAGTGATGCAAGATGCCATGAAACAAACCGATCGCTCGATAGAAATGGCCAATGATTTGAATGCCTTGAAAGCACAGTTGAAAGCATGGGGTCGTGAATGACCCCATGCCCTTATTGAGTCGCTGTTAACTGATCAATAACGACAACTGGCGGGCAGCCATTTGCTGGGTACATTGGATTCACATTTCCAATAAAGCGATTGGCCCATGACTTCAGGTGTTAAAGTGACGTGAGCGTCATCGCCCAGACGCCCATCCACATCATATAAGGGGATTGTGATGGCACCCGATTCGGGGTCGATGGCCCAGCCTTCACCCGGCAATTCAACCCATTGTTCGGCGCCTTTCAAGTGACCTTGATTGACATAGTGCTCTGATACCGCCATTTTCAATGCCACACTGAAGGCCATTTTTTGCCCAATTTTTGCCCGGATGGTGTAATCGTTGTAGGCGGGGATGGCATATGCCGCCATGATGCCCAGAACCGCAATCGTGACCATGGCGCCATCGGGATTCAGCAAAGGCTCCAGCATGGAGTAGTGGTAATTGATTTCGATGGAAAAGCTGTCAGAACTCGATTTGATGGCCAGATTGAATCGACCTGATTCGGGCAGGGGCAATTTTTGGGCGGTGGGAAAAGCAAAAGGATCAAATTCGCTGCCGGCCAAATCGGCCAGGCCTTGCATCATGGCCAAATAACCATGGTAGACATTGCGTGGCAAATCATCAACGGTGGTGCCGTAGGCCAAAAAGGCGTCATTCCAATCGGTTCCATTGTGTTCTAACCAAGATTTGAGGGACTGTGGTTGGCTGCTGTTTTCACGGTCTGCCAAAATCTGGGGGATGTTTGACATGTAGATCACATCGCCATCCAGTGTCCAGTACTGGTGTTGTTTGAACAGGTTCAAAAAACGACTGATTTGGGCGCTGTTCTTGGGCAGGTCTTTTCTTTTTGAAAACAGCGATTCCATGCTGGAAAAATGGGTGTGATGAATGATCACACCTTCATACGACTGGACTTGCTCAGGGGCGTTCAAAGCCTGATAGAACTGCTCACTCATGGACTGATGGGCGGCGCGGTCTTTGATTTTCATGGCCATGTAACGGCCAGCTTCGTCGTTGATGAAATAGATTTGTTGGTGGTAGGCGTCCAGCATTTGATTCAATTCAAAGCCAAAAATGGATTTGAATTCCGCACTGAATTTGGCCATGTCTTCATGGTCCTTGGCTTTCAAAGGCAACTGCTTCATGGCCTCATCCCATTGTGCTTGGGTCGGCAAGGTGAATTGAATCACGCTTTTGGGTTCGCCAGCCAGTGTGATGTCAAAAGCCGCATCACTCCTTGGAACGAAAGTGCGCCAGCCCAAATCAGGCATCATCAAGTGCATTTTTAGACCTGCGCCACCGGCATGGCTTTGGGTGCCCATCCACAGGTATTCCGCTTGATCGATGCCCCACATTTGAATGGCATCTTTGATTTGTGGAGAAGGCATAAAAGGCATGCCCAACTCAACCAGTGGCTGGGTTGCCAACCACAAGCGCATGTTCAACCCACTCGGGTCTTGGGCCTTGTCAAAATCAAGGATTTTTTGTAAAGCCGCATCACTGGCTTGTGACAGCATGTTTTCCACAGAATCCAAACTGGTGGTCATGCCAGAAACGGCCAAAAACCGACCGGTGTCGCTGTCATAC
>JAUHZH010000036.1 GCA_030426065.1 Gammaproteobacteria bacterium | reverse complement strand
GTAAAAATCGTAATCGGCCTTTTTCTTTTCGACCGTCTCACTGACGTCTTCGATGGGTGCTTTTTCCGCTTGCCCTGGCACCGGTTGCTGGGGTTGTGCAATGGGTTGTGGCACCCAACCTTTGATGTAAATGAAGGTGGCCAACAACAAACCGAACAACACACCGCCCACCAAAATAATCCAACCAGGTACTGGTCGCTTGTGACCGGCTTTTCTTGACGTTGTACGTACGGATCGTTTTTTGCTGGTTTTCTTTTTTGCCATGATCAGTTTTTGTCTTCTGAATGCATCGATTCAGGTGCAGAGGCGCCCAAAATGGCCAAACCATTGGCCAGCACAATGCGCACCGCTTCACATAAGTTTAATCGAGCGTTGCGTAAATTCTCGTTATCAACCCGCACTTGATGGGCGTTGTAATAACTGTGGAAGGCTTGCGCCAACTCCCGCAAATAGTTAGCCACGGTATTGACGGCGTGGTTTTGTCCCGCTTTTTGAATGGTGTCGGGATACTGTGCCAACTGCCTGATGAGCTCTTGCTCATGCGTTTCTTTCAATGACTCGATGGCGACGTGGCCAATTTCTTCATTGTGAGGCTGGCCTTCGGTTTCCAGTTTTTTGAAAATGCTGCAAATTCTGGCATGGGCATATTGGATGTAATAAACGGGGTTGTCGTTGGATTGGGATTTGGCCAGATCCAAATCAAAATCCAAATGCTGATCGTGTGATCGCATGACGTAGAAAAAACGGGCCGCATCACAACCCACTTCTTCAACCAGCTCGGCCAGAGTGACAAACTGCCCCGAACGGGTCGACATTTGTAACTTTTCGCCGCCTTTGAATAAATGGGCAAACTGGACCAATAAGATGACGATATTTTCAGGGTCAAACCCCATCGCCTTGGCGGCCGCTTTTAATCGGGCGATGTAACCATGGTGATCGGCACCGAACACATAAATGGCTTGATCGAATCCGCGTTCAAATTTATTCATCAGGTAGGCGATGTCTGAAGCGAAATAGGTTTTCAAACCATTTTCACGCATCACCACGCGGTCTTTCTCATCACCAAAATGGGTCGCATTGAACCACAAAGCGCCCTCCTTTTTATACAAGTGCCCGCCGGCTTCCAATTTGGCCAAAGCCCGGTCAATGGCATCAGATTCATGCAAAGATTTTTCAGAAAACCACTCGTCATAAAGGACGTTGAAGTCTTCCAAATCGTCTTCGATGCCTTTGAGGATGGACTTCAAAGCCGTTTTGAAAATGCGGCCATAGCCTTTGCCCAAAATGTCTTTGGCATTGACAATCAAATCATCGATGTGTTTTTCTTTGTCACCGCCTTCAGCCCCTTCATCGGCAGCCACTTGAGCAAACACTTCAACCGCCGTGTGGCGGTAGTCATCACCCCATTTGTTGCGCACCTTGCGGGCGATGTCATATATGTATTCGCCTTTGTAGCCATTGACTGGGAAAGTGATGGTTTCTCCACACAGTTCCAAATAGCGAAGCCAAACCGACGTCGCCAGAATGTCCATTTGTCGACCGTGGTCATTGACGTAATATTCATCATGAACCTGATAACCTGATTTGCGCAGCACATTGGTCAAACTGGAGCCAAAAGCAGCCCCTCGACCATGGCCCACATGCAAGGGTCCAGTGGGATTGGCCGAAACGAATTCCACTGTGATGCGTTGTCCTTCGCCTTGGCTGTTGTCACCAAAAGCTTCTCGCTGTTGCAAGATTTTCTTGACCACTTGCATGCGACAGGCATCGGTCAAAAAGAAATTGATGAAGCCGGGACCAGCCACTTCGGTTTTCGCCACATGACCTGTTTCGGTCATTTCAGCACAAATGGTTTCGGCGATTTGCCTGGGTGGCATACCCAAAGGTTTGGCCAACATCAAGGCCACATTACAAGCATAGTCTCCGTGCTTGCTGTCGCGGGTGCGCTCAATGTTGAATTGGGGCGTTTCGGCCAGCTCAAAGGTGCCTTTGTTTTGTAAGCCTTCAATGGCATGGCTTACCAACTCACGGATGTGTCCAATCATCGGGTATCTAATCAGAATAGAAAGCAGGCCATTTTAGCAAAGCAGCCACCAAAGCTAAAGCAACAAACGCCTGACACGGTCTTTTTTAAGCCGCATCAGGCGCTGATCGCTGGTCGGTTTGGATCAATGGGGTGGTCTTCAGCTTTTGAACACCAAATCACCGTCGACGACCCTGGCCTTGATGGTTTGACCTGCTGTGAACTCGCCAGCCAACAATTGTTTTGCCAAAGGATTTTCCAGCTCGTCCTGAATGGCCCGTTTCAAAGGCCTGGCGCCATAAACCGGATCGAAACCAACACGTCCCAAAAAGTCCAAGGCCTCGTCATCGATGTCCAGAAACAACTCACGTGATGCCAAACGCTTTTTGACCTTTTTGATTTGGATGCCAGCGATCAATCGAATGTGCTCTTGTTTCAAAGGATGGAACACCACGATGTCATCCACGCGGTTGATGAATTCGGGCCTGAAGTGGGTTCCCACCACGGTCATCACCGATTCTTTGATGGTTTTGTACGGCTCGTCGATTTGGCTTTGTATCAAATCCGATCCCAGGTTCGAAGTCATGATGATGACGGTATTCTTAAAATCTACAGTTCGGCCCTGACCATCGGTCAAGCGACCATCGTCCAACACCTGCAACAACACATTGAATACGTCGGGGTGGGCTTTTTCCACCTCATCCAACAAAATCAACGAATAGGGTTTGCGGCGCACCGCTTCAGTCAAGTAACCGCCTTGGTCATAACCCACATAGCCCGGAGGCGCGCCAATCAGTCGAGCCACAGAGTGTTTTTCCATGAACTCCGACATGTCCAAACGGATGATCGAATCTTCGGTATCGAACATGAACTCACTCAAAGCCTTACACAGTTCGGTTTTACCCACGCCTGTGGGGCCCAAAAACATGAAAGAACCAATTGGCCTGTTGGGATCAGCGAGACCTGAACGCGATCGGCGGATGGCATCGGCCACCGCACTGACGGCTTCGGTTTGGCCAATCAGACGCTTGTGGATGATGGCTTCCATTTCCAACAGTTTTTGTTTTTCTCCGGCCATCATTTTCGAAACAGGGATGCCGGTCCACATCGAAACGATTTCGGCAATTTCGGCTTCGGTGACTTTGTTGCGGAGCAGTTGGAATTTGCTCATGTCCACTTCCGTGGCTTGTTCAATTTGCTGTTCCAATTGCGGCATCACACCGTATTGCAACTCAGACATTTTGGCCAAATCACCGGCACGTTTGGCTTGATCAAACTGCGCTTTGGCTTGTTCCAATTCTTCTTTCAAATGGGTGGTGCCTTGCACTGCGGCTTTTTCTGCATTCCAAATTTCGGCCAGGTCTGAATATTCTCGTTCCATGGTTTCGATGTTGGCTTCCAGTTCACCCAATCGTTTCTTCGAACCCTTGTCTTTTTCTTTCAACAAGGTTTCACGTTCCATTTTCAACTGAATCAAGCGGCGATCCAACCGGTCCAGTTTCTCTGGCTTGGAATCAATTTCCATGCGGATGCGACTGGCTGCTTCGTCCATCAAATCAATCGCCTTGTCTGGCAAGTTGCGATCGGTGATGTAGCGGTGTGATAAAGTCGCCGCCGCTATGATGGCTGGGTCGGTGATTTCCACCGCATGGTGGACTTCGTAGCGTTCATTCAGACCGCGCAAGATGGCGATGGTGTCTTCAACCGAAGGTTCTTCGACCAACACTTTTTGAAAACGGCGCTCCAAAGCCTTGTCTTTTTCGATGTAACTGCGGTATTCATCCAAGGTGGTGGCTCCGATGCAGTGCAGCTCACCTCGTGCCAAAGCGGGTTTCAACATGTTGCCCGCATCCATGGCACCTTCGGCCGCACCGGCACCGACCATGGTGTGTAATTCGTCAATGAACAAGATGATTTGACCTTCCTGCTTACCCAACTCGTTGAGCAGTGATTTCAGGCGTTCTTCGAACTCACCTCGGTATTTGGCACCGGCAATCAAAGCGCCGAGGTCCAAAGACAGCAACCGCTTGCCTTTGACGCCTTCGGGCACTTCGTTGTTGACGATGCGCTGCGCCAAACCTTCAACGATGGCAGTTTTACCGACACCGGGTTCACCGATGATGACCGGGTTGTTCTTGGTTCGGCGCTGCAGGATTTGAATCGTGCGGCGGATTTCTTCATCGCGACCGATGATGGGGTCCATCTTGGATTGGGCCGCGCGCTCGGTCAAATCTATCGTGTATTTGTCCAAAGCACCTCGGTTTTCCTCAGCGCCCTGCTCATCAACGTTTTGGCCGCCCCGGACTTGATCAATGGTTTGCTCAATCGATTCGCGGTTGCCTGCGTTTTGGGTCAAGGCCTTGCCCATGCTGTCTTTGGCATCCAACACCGCCAAGGCAAACAACTCAGAAGCGATGTATTGGTCACCGCGTTTCTGTGCCAGTTTGTCACACAGGTTCAGCACCCGAACCAAGCCGTTGGACAGGTTGACTTGACCTGCATTGCCCGAGACCGTGGGCATGTCATTCAATGCCTGCTCGATGTCATCTTGTAAGGCACCGACCTTGACGCCTGATTTCATCAAGACATTTTTCAAAGAAGAATGTTCTTGCGCCAACAAAGCCTTGAACACGTGTCCGGTTTCAATCATGTTGTGATCCATACCGACCGCGATGGATTGCGCCTCATTGATGGCTTGTTGGAAATTGGTGGTTAATTTATTGATGTTCATGATTTCCAAATGTATTTTTGATTGATTCAGAAGTGGGGATGAACAAATATTTTTTCAACTGACACAAAAAAGGGAGCCACAGCTCCCTTCATCCATCTGGATTTGAATCGCATCATTCAAAACTGTCTTCGAAGATCAAATCCAACAATTCCAAATCATCGATGCCGGAAATGCCCAAACGCAAACCGACAGAAAAAGCGTCGTTGTAGCCGTCTTGGTCGAGATCCAAATCAAACGCCATGCCCACCACAGGTGCATAACCGCAAACATCTCGCAAGGTGGAACAATAGTCAGCCGCTGAACATTGGCTGGCATCGATGCCTGCCTGACAACTGGCCAGTAAAGTGCCAGAAAATTCATTCGGCGCCCAGGTCAAGACGTTCTCATTGGGATTGACACCTGCACAGGAACAATATCGGTACTGTTCATTCATCGCGGCAAAGATTTCATGGGCTGGCAACACGCCACCGAGTTTGGCACTGCCGATGACCACGCCATCGACCACTTCCTGCTCACTGCACACGCCTTGACACAGGGACTCATCTTCCACCAATTGTGCTTCAAACTTGACGTCATACAGGTTCAATGGATCGTCACCCAACGGCCCTTCCATTAACAAAAAATCAGTTAAGACCGCAGCCTCCGCACTGATCCAACCGTCGGTCAATGTGCCTTCGAACAGGTTGTCCATCAGCGCCGTGTCGATGGTCAGATCCACATAACCGAAATAACGCTGGATGAAACTGGCTTCGGGGTTGTTGATCACCGCATCCGTCAATTGAAAACTGAAATTGGCCTGGTTTTGTGACAAATCCAAACCATGCCAATGGAACGCTTTGACCACCTCGTTGTTGATGACCAATCGGTCACTGATGAATTGGTAATCGTTGCTGTTCAGCTCAGACATCAAACCCAGGGCCGCGCCCATGCCGTCATCATCCAAACCGTCGCCGTTGTAATCGAAACAGCAATTGGTGTCAGGTGTCATCAACTTCGGGAACTGAATGCCCCAAAGGTAAGAATATTGGTTCGCCCATCCATTGAATGTTGCCCACAACAACAGGCAAAATAATGCTTTTTTCATTGATCCATCTCTGAAGAAAAGGCAGATTTTACAAGAGCCACTGTTTAATTAAAATGAAATTGTCTTTTTATTACAAATAAAAAATTCACCAACTTGTTGTCTACTGGCTTTCATGTTTAAATGCCAGATTTTGACCACACCACATGAAAAAGACCGCCCTTTTGACTGCCATCACCTGTTCCTTGCTCCACCCCGGAAAAGCCACATCAGACACATTCCCAGTCACAATCGGCAACGACCCTGGTCACGGACTGACCGCCAACACTTTGAGTTGGGCCATCTTGCAAGCCAACACCAATCCAGGACCCGACACCATTGAACTGCAAACCGATGTCACCGTCACAGGGGTGATGAAGCGACTGATCGATTCTGATGTCACCTTGTCCAGTGACAACACCCGAAGAAGCATCAGTGGTAACAACCAATACAGACCGTTGTTTATTAAATCAGGGAATGTGACCATACAAAACCTCAATATAGAAAATGGTTCAGCCCAAGGTGGCGCATCAGGTCTGGGGGGCTCAGGCGCAGGCATGGGAGGCGGCATATTCATCTATGCCGGTACAGTCAATATCCACAACACCACACTGTCTAACAACCAAGTTTCAGGCCAAATGCGTGATTCAACCCTCAATGGTGGTGGTGGCGGGATCTTCGGCAGCGGAGTTCAAAATGGCGGGGGGTTGTTTGGTCATGCCACATTCAGTGCCATTGGTTACGGAGGCTATGGCCTTTACCAAAACAACGACCCTGCTTTTGGGCAAGGAGGTTTGAAATCTCCCGACCGATATCAACCCGGAACTTCTGGTGGATTTGGCGGAGGAGGTGGATTTGGCAATTATACAGCTGGTTCGAATGGCGGTTTTGGAGGAGGTGGAGGAGCCACATACAATTACGGTTATGTATATAATCCTAAGCCACATATTTACAGTGGCGGACATGGTGGTTTTGGTGCGGGCGGAGGTCGTGCCTGGTGGTCGAACAACCATGGTCAAGCTGGATTTGGTGGTCATATAAATCTGGCTGCCGGTTTAGGAGGGGCTTTATTCATCAGAAGTGGGCAAGTCACCATCAATAACAGTCATTTCGCCAACAACCATGCCAAGCAGACCATCGATGGTCAAAACGCCTCATCTGGCTATGGCGGGGGCATTTTTATATTGCACAGCTTGAATAACACCAATGGCAACAACCAGGGCATGCCTGATTCACTTCCTGATGTTGGTTTTTGTGGAGTCACATTTGAAAATAACCTTGCAGACACCCAGGGCGCCTTACAAAATAACAACAATGACATTTTTGATGTAGGTGATCGAATCACAAACCTGTGCCCAGACCCTGACATTAACATCAACGCCAATGGTCATGAAATTCCCGATGGTGATGACACGCCATCAACAGCAGATCATACTGGTTTTGGGCAGGCTCAAAGCTCTATCGAATCCATCACCCGCACATTCACCATCACCAATACAATGTTTGAACCGCTGTTGTTGTCAGGCCAATCAGCGATTCACTTGAATAACCCATCTGGTCAATTCCAAATCACTCAGCAACCACTGACAACCACACTTGGATTTGAGGAATCCGTCACTTTCGAGGTCACATTCACGCCCACTTCACTTGGCGTTGATCAAGCAACCATTATCATTGAAAACAACGACCCCGATGAAAACCCGTTTGATTTTGTCATTGAAGGTGAGGGCATTGCCCCACAACCTGAGCTTCAAGTGACTTACCAGGGCATGATCATTGACTCTGGCGACGAGACGCCTTCATTGAGTGATGGTACGGATTTTGGTTATGTGCCTGTGGCCAATGGCATGGTTGAACACACTTTTTTGATTCAAAACACCGGTCATGCCACTTTGAACTTTTCAAATCAGGAAAACAGCATCCAAGTCATCAGTGCCAACAACAGCATGGACATGGCATCACAGCTGGACCAATTTGAACTCCAGCCCAATCAATCATTGCCATTTACCGTCGCTTTCGATCCCGACCATGTGGGGCTTTCACTTAATAATCACGTCAACATCGCCAGCAATGACCCCAATCACCCCACCCACAGTTTCAGAATCTCAGGTTACGGCCAAGCCACCATGCAATTGAATGGTTTGAATACCGACATTCAAGAAGGTGAGAACTTGCAATTTGAAGTCATCACTGACCTGCCTGTTTCGGAATACACTGTGGTGCAATATGCTTTGTTCGGAGAGGTGGACGAACTCGATTTTCCCTTGGCCCCAATTGCGGGTCAGTTCATCTTTCAACCAGGATTGCAAAGCCAAATTCTCGAATTTTATGCCCAACAAGACGGTAGCTATGAAGGCCCAGAGCAGTTGTCATTTGCGATTTTGTCAGAAGACCCTGCAATCAACCAAACCACACCTTTCATCATTTCTGGCAGTCTCGATGATGATGTGATTTTTCACCACGGTTTTGAACCCTTGACACTTAACCAGATCAGTAACAAGCTCAATCAAAACCACAAAGAAACGGTTGCTTGGTGTCACTCCATGACTGGCACATGCCATTTCATGGGAGAGGCATTTAACCTGAATAACATTCCAGCAAATGAACGGCCAGCCCAATACATTCACCTCATCAATGAATGGATCAATAACAACCTGCCTACAGGTGATTGGGATGCAGACGGCGTATTGAATGCAGAAGATGAATCGCCCACTGGCCTGAAATGATTCATTGGTCAGTTGTGATGACCGCACGACTCATCACTATGGCATCTTCTTTGATGCGTTCGCCGTTTAACCCCGGGTATTGGTAGTAGTTTTTGCGGGTGCCGATTTTTTTGAACCCTTGTTTTTGATACAGGGCGATGGCGGCTGGGTTGCCGCTGCGGACTTCGAGGATCATTTGTTTGGCGTGGTTGATGCGGCCGATCAGTAACAAGCGGTGGAGCATTTTTTGAGCCAGCCCTTGGCGCAGGAACGCCGGTGCTGTGGTGATGTTGAGCAGGTGTGACTCTTCGTGGCCCATCATCATGAAGGCATAAGCCAAAATGTTTTCTTGCTCGTTTTCGGGGGTCATTTTGATGCATTGGTAGCCGGCTTTGATGCAATCGAGCATGATTTTTTCTGACCATGGATTGGGATAGGCCTGTTTTTCGATGATTTGTAGCAAACTCACATCATCTGGACTTATCTTACTGAAAATGATTGTTTTTTTGTCATGCATCTTGGACGGTGCTTGCTTTACAATGTGTGCATGCCATTTTAACAAAATTTCCCGCCTTCGCGGGAATGACGGAATGTGACACGTCAGAATACATAGGAGCAGGTCATGGTTGAGTCGGTACCCAATGAAGCGACAGAAAAAGACATCCAGGCACTGAACCAGGCGCTCGATGAGGAGCGCATGGGCGCTGTGACGCGCATCATCAATGGCATCCCCGGTGCGGAAGTGGCCTTGTTCCTGGAGTCACTCCCAAGCGACAAAAGGAAGATGGTTTGGGAATTGGTGGAAGATTCCTGCCAAGGCGAAGTGTTGGTGTCCTTGCATGATGAGGTGCGTGAAAGCCTGATTGAGGACATGGAAACCGAGCAGCTGGTTGAGGCCACCCGCGACCTTGACCTCGACGACATGGCCGACATCATCCCGGGTTTACCCGAGGAAGCGATTGACCAGTTGATGTTGTCGATGGACATCGCATCCAGGGACCTGCTTGAAAGGGTACTTTCCTATCCTGAAGATTCTGCCGGTGGCTTGATGGACCCGAATGTGGTGACGGTCCGAACCGATGTGTCTGTTGAAGTGGTCAAACGCTATTTGCAATTCCGTGGCGATTTACCGACACCGGTGGGCGATTTTTTTGCCGTCGGCCGCAAAGGGCATTACAAAGGTCGCGTGCCTTTGGTGAAATTCCTCACCGCCGATCCGAAGACTGAAATTCGTGACATCATGGACGAATCATCATCAGCCATCCTGGACACCACGCCGGCATCCGAAGTGGCCCAAGATTTCGAACATTCAGATTGGATTTCTGCACCTGTGGTTGATGACAAAAATGTCTTGATCGGTCGCATCACGGTCGATGACGTGGTTGATGTGATACGCGAAGAAGCCGAACATTCGGTGATGCGGATGGCGGGTCTGGACGAAGAAAGCGACATGTTCGCACCGGTGTTCACCTCTTCAAGACGGCGCGCAGTTTGGCTGGGCATCAATTTGCTGACGGTGCTGCTGGCTGCTTATGTGATTGGCTTTTTTGAAGCCGTGTTACAAGAAGTGGTGGCTTTGGCAATTTTGATGCCTGTGGTGGCTTCCATGGGTGGCATTGCCGGTTCTCAAAGTTTGACCCTGATGATCCGCGGTATGGCCACCGGTCAGGTCGGCAGCGGCAACATCAAGCACCTGCTCAGCCGAGAATTCATGATTGCTTTTTTGAACAGCTTGTTGTGGGCAGTCATTGTCGCTGGCATCACGCTGTTGTGGTTCCAGAGTTGGCAACTGGGAACCGTGATTGCCATGGCTTTGGCCATCAACCTGCTGGCTGGCGCACTGGCCGGGGTGGTGATTCCTGTGATGTTGCGCAAAATGGGCATTGACCCTGCCATCGCAGGTGGTGTGGTGCTGACGACTGTGACGGACATCGTCGGCTTCGTTTCATTCTTGGGCTTGGGTTCTTGGCTGCTTTTGGGAAGTCAAACCCTGACGACCTGATTGCGCACATAGTGGGGGCTGATCTGATGCACTGGATGGGCCTTTTG
>JAUHZH010000419.1 GCA_030426065.1 Gammaproteobacteria bacterium | reverse complement strand
ATGCAAATGATTGTGCCTCTGATTTTCTTGCTGTTTTGGATTCCGGGTGCCATTTATGGTTTCATGGCCGGCACGTTCAAACAGACCAAGGACATGATTGATGCCATGACCAAGGCCATGAATGGCATGTCTTATTACTTGGTGATGGTGTTTTTCTGTGCTTTGTTCGTGGCCGCCTTTGGCCAGTCTAACTTGGGTGCCTTGATGGCGATCGAAGGTGCAGAAGTATTGAAAGCACTGGCCCTGCCAAGCGCAGTGACCATTGTTGGCATCATCTTGTTGACCGCTTTTGTCAATTTGTTTGTGGGTTCAGCTTCGGGTAAATGGGCTTTGTTGGCACCGATTTTTGTTCCGATGCTGATGCAGTTGGGCATTTCGCCAGATTTGACCCAAGCGGCTTACCGTGTCGGCGATTCCAGTTCCAACATCATTACACCCCTGATGCCGTACTTCCCCTTGGTGGTGGTGTATTGCCAGAAGTATGTGAAAGACACGGGCATCGGCACCTTGATAGCCATGATGTTGCCGTTCTCCATCGCGTTCTTGATTGGTTGGACACTGTTCATGTTGGCTTATTGGTACCTCGGCATCCCGCTGGGCTTACAAGCCAGTTATGTGTTTCCTGCAGGATGATGATGGTTTCAAATGTTTGAAGCCAAAAAAAGGCGCCGATTCGGCGCCTTTTTTTTGACTTTCAGTAAAAGACTAGTCATTCCACCCCGTCTCTCGTCCTGGTGTCCAAGGGGCTCCCAAGGATTCCATTTGTGCTTCAAAGGCAGCTAAGTCTTTGCTGATGTTTTGCAATTCCTGTAAAGCGACTTTGAACTCAGCTTTGGCAATGGCCAATGATCGTTTGTGATTATCTGTGGCATCGGATTGTGATCCCATGACGTTGAAGAACAAAGTGCCAACGCGGTTGCCAATTGACCAGGCGGTTGCTTCCTGCCTTCTGGCCACCGTGCGGTCACCACTCAATTGAACCGACAAATCATTGATGCGCAGTTCAATGTCACGCAAGGCTTTGGCTTGTGCATCCCCGGCTTGATTGGTCAGCAACAAGGCTTCATTCAAATGTTTGATGCGGTTGTTGAATTCACCCATTTGTGCTGAAGCACCATTGACGGCACGTGCCAATTCGCTCAATTCTGCCTGGAATGCCAACAGGTCTTCCGGTTGTTCCGTGATCTCGGGGCTGTTGGCCAGCGATTTCAGTTTGAAAGGCTCTGGATCGGTCAATGCGGTCAGCATATCATCCTGGCGCTTGAATAAAGTGATGGTGTAATCACCTGGTGTCGCCAATGGACCCATGGGATCTGAAACCCAATAGGGCACGAAACTGGGCTTAGTCAAAGTGACCTGGTCGGGCGCAGGATAACGCATGTTCCAATTGATTTGGTGCATGCCTTTGCTGGCTTTGGCTTTCAAACGAGACACCACGTCTCCATCAGCGTTCTTGATTTCAGCGTAAACCATGGGTGCTTTTTCTGCATCTTCTTCGCGCAACTCATCCCAGCTGGGGTAGGGTGTATCCAAGCCGTCTTTTTCTTTTTTGATTTCTGCTTTTCTGCGTTGTTTTTTCTTCGACTCGAAACTTTCATTCAAGTAGTAACGGAAATTGGCGCCAAACGCTGGGTTTTTGGCGGTGAAGAATTCACTGCCTGATGAGCCTTTCTCTCGATGGTCATACTGTGACCCTTCAATGTAAAGCCATTGATCACGGATGGGGAACACCGTTGCTGTTTGGTTTTTCAAATCCGCGGTGTCACTGCGCAAAGCACGGTAATCATCCAAAATGTAAATGCCTCGACCAAAGGTGCCAACAACCAAATCGTTTTCTCTTTGCTGAATTTCAAGGTCACGCACTGAGATGGTCGGTAAGCTGCTCAACTCGTGCCAAGTGCTGCCACCGTCTTGAGTGAAGTGAACGCCGAATTCGGTGCCTACAAACAACAAGTTCGGGTCGACGTGGTCCTCAACGATGGTGTGAACAAACCCGCGCTTGGGTAAATCACCGGCAATGGATTGCCATGATTTTCCTTGGTTGGTTGATTTGACAACATAAGGTTTGAAATCGCCTTTCTTGTGGTTGTCAAACGTGGCATAGATCACCTGATCTGAGTGGCTGGAAGCCAAAACGTCTGAAACATAGGT
>JAUHZH010000418.1 GCA_030426065.1 Gammaproteobacteria bacterium | reverse complement strand
AAGGCGGTTATGCAGCCTGGAAAAAAATACTGGCCGAAAAAACCGATCAAAATGAAATCATTGAGACCGTCAAAGCTTCGGCTTTGCGGGGTCGAGGTGGTGCAGGTTTCCCGACTGGGTTGAAATGGAGTTTCATGCCCAAAGATGCACCTGGCCAAAAATACGTGCTGTGTAACTCAGATGAGTCTGAGCCAGGCACTTGTCATGACCGCGACATCCTGCGTTACAACCCACATGCAGTGATCGAAGGGATGGCCATTGGCGGTTATGCCATGGGCGCCACCATTGGATACAATTATTTACGTGGTGAATTCCATCACGAGCCTTTTGAAAACTTCGAAGCGGCTTTGAAAGAAGCCTATGACGCTGGTTTGTTGGGTAAAAACATCAAGGACTCGGGTGTCGATTTTGATTTGTACGCCGTCCATGGAGCAGGCGCATACATTTGCGGTGAAGAAACTGCTTTGATGGAATCATTGGAAGGCAAAAAAGGACAACCCCGATTCAAACCGCCTTTCCCTGCAAATTTTGGTATTTATGGCAAGCCCACCACCATCAACAACACCGAATCATTTGCATCAGTTCCAGCCATCATGCGCAACGGCGCTGAGTGGTTTTTGAATTTGGGCAAACCCAACAACGGTGGCGTTAAAATCTTTTCCGTATCAGGCCATGTAAACAAGCCCGGTAACTATGAAGTGCCATTGGGTACGCCTTTTCCGGATTTGTTAGAAATGGCCGGTGGTGTCTTGGACGGTAAAAAGCTCAAAGCCGTGATCCCTGGTGGTTCTTCAATGAAAGTCTTACCAGCAGAAGTGATGATGGGTTTGACAATGGACTTTGACGCCATTGGCGCTGCGGGTTCTGGATTGGGCTCTGGTGCTGTGATCGTTATGGCGGAAGACACTTGTATGGTGGAAGTGTGCTGGCGTTTGTCGCGTTTTTATTACATGGAATCATGTGGTCAGTGCACACCATGTCGTGAAGGAACGGGCTGGATGTACCGGGTCCTGACCCGAATTCTGGATGGACGTGCAGAGCAGAAAGACATCGAAATGTTGCGACAAGCAGCAGGTCAGATTGAAGGCCACACCATTTGTGCCTTTGGTGAAGCTTCAGCTTGGCCAGTGCAAGGCATACTCAAATACTATTGGGATGAATTTGAGTACTTTGTGGAAAATAAAAAATCAATGAACAAGAGGCTGACTGCATGAGTGATGACGTAAAACAAGCCGCTGATAACACAGTCAACATCGAAATTGATGGGCAAGCTTTACAGGCCGAAAAAGGATCGATGATCATCGAAGCGGCTGATCAAGCAGGCATCAAAATTCCCCGGTTTTGTTATCACAAGAAATTGTCAGTCGCTGCCAATTGCCGCATGTGTATGGTGGATGTGGAAAAAGCACCCAAGCCTTTACCTGCTTGTGCCACACCGGTGATGCCAGACATGAAAATCTACACACAGTCAAAACGAGCCACCGATGCCCAGCGCAACGTGATGGAGTTCCTTTTGATCAATCACCCATTGGATTGTCCGATTTGTGACCAAGGTGGTGAGTGTGAATTGCAAGACGTATCCATGGGCTATGGTCGTGGCGTATCGCGCTATGTCGACAGCAAACGTGTGGTCAAAGATGAAAACTTGGGATCACTGATATCAACTGACATGACCCGCTGCATTTTGTGTACGCGCTGTGTCCGGTTTTTGAATGAAATTGCCGGTACCGATGAATTGGGTGGCATCGGCCGTGGTGATCGCACCAACATCAGCACCGCCATCGGCCGATCGGTCGACTCTGAAATGTCGGGTAATGTGATTGACCTGTGCCCAGTGGGTGCATTGACCAACAAACCCTTCCGATACAAAGCTCGCGCATGGGAATTGATGGCCACCAGTGGTATTTCCATGCATGATTCGATTGGTTCCAATGTGTTTTATCACACCCGAAACGGCGACATTTTGCGTTGTGTACCGCAAGACAATGAAGCGGTCAATGAAGCCTGGATATCTGACCGTGATCGGTATGGTATCCATGGTTTGAAAAATACAGAAGAACGCATACTGAACCCGCAAATTAAAATTGACGGTCAATGGCAAGACATCTCTTGGGAAGATGCCTTGGCCACATTGGTTGACCGCTTGCAATCGGTGGCA
>JAUHZH010000035.1 GCA_030426065.1 Gammaproteobacteria bacterium | reverse complement strand
CGTTTTGAACCACATTACCATTGCTGGCGGCCCCACATGAAGTCACCGACAAGGTGTCACCTTCGACATCTGAGTCACCATTCAACACATCGACTGACACCAAAGTGTCTTCGTTGGTGCTGGTGTTGTTATCCGCAGCCACGGGATCGTCATTGACCGCATCGACGGTGACATTGACATCGGCCGTATCTGATCCACCGTTACCATCAGAAATGGTGTAAGTGAAGCTGTCAGCACCGTTGTAGTCTTGATTCGGTGTGTAATCACAGTTGTTGCCATTTTGCACCACATTACCGTTCGAGGCGGTACCACACGATGACACTGACAAAGTGTCGCCATCGGCATCGGTGTCACCGTTCAACACATTGACTGAAACCAAAGTATCTTCATTGGTGTTGGTGCTGTTATCCGCAGCCACGGGATCGTCATTGACCGCATCGACAGTGACATTGACATCAGCCGTGTCTGATCCACCGTTCCCGTCAGAGATGGTGTAAGTGAAGCTGTCAGAACCATTGTAATCTTGGTTAGGTGTGTAATCACAGTTGTTGCCGTTTTGAACCACGTTACCATTTGAAGCTGTGCCACAAGTTGTCACCGACAAAGTGTCACCATCCACATCAGAATCGCCATTCAAAACATCGACAGACACCAAGGTGTCTTCATTGGTGTTGGCATTGTTATTGGCCGCCACTGGATCGTCATTGACCGGATCCACCGTTACATTGACAGTACCCGTGTCGCTGCCACCGTTACCATCTGAGATGTCATAGGTGAAGCTGTCAGCACCGTTGTAATCTTGGTTTGGTGTGTAATCACAGTTGTTGCCGTTTTGCACCACATTGCCGTTGCTGGCAGCGCCACAAGCAGTCACTGACAGTGTGTCTCCTTCGGCATCGGTGTCGTTACCCAGTACATTGACTGACACCAAAGTGTCCTCATCGGTCGATGGGCTGTCGTTGTTGGCCACTGGGTCGGTGTTGACCACAGCTGGTGTATAACAGATTTGTAGACCCCATGAGTTGAATGAGCCACCATCTTGATTGGCGAAATCTTCAACAGTCATCAACCAATCACCCTGCAAATCAGTCCCATTAAAGTCGCCCAAACTGCCAGCCGGTTGATAAGACATTCCATCAGTGGGTGGACAAGGCGATGCAGCCGAGGCAGCTTCGTCATCGTATTCAATGTCCCAATTATCGGTGTTTCCACAAGACCTTGCTCTTAAACTGACCGATGTGGTGGTTGGACCTTCCAAATCAAATGTCAGATCACCCATCCAAGTGTGTGTGCCGATGAAATTGACCACATTGACGTCATTGATCGAGCCAGAATCTGCAATGCTGAGTGTAGATGTCACCACGGTGGGTGGGGCACCAGAAGAAATAGCCAAAGGTAAATCATTGGCTGAGTAAACAGTACACACTTCATTGGCGGTGGTGAAATCAAAAGTAGACGAAACACCAGACCCGCAACTGTTGTTGGCTGTGACGCGCCAGAAGTAATTGGTGTTGCCCGTCAAAGATGAACTGACAGAATAGCTTGTTCCTGCAATGCCAGTTGCTGAATCAACGATGTTTGAAAACCCTGAATCGGTGGCAATGTCGACGTCATAATCGACCGCACCAGCCACTGCACCCCAAGTCAATGTGGGCGTTACTGTAACACCCACAGCACCATCTGCAGGTGCCGTCAGACCAGGAGATCCTGCCGTGGAAAACACATTCAATGTCAAATTGACACTGTCTGTGATGTTGGAGTCAACCGCATCGGTACCGGTGGCCACCAAGTTGTAAGTGTTTGGCGTGACCGAACCCAAGCCAGTGATGTTGAAATCAGTGGTGGTGGCCGGACTGACCACTGGATTGACACTGAATGAACAACTGCCACCACCTGGGCAACCAGAGCTGCTCATGTTGGTCACTGCATCAAAGTCAGTCAATGTCAGATTGAATGTGGCACTGCCAGCTGAGGTACAAACATCCAAAGAGTTGGTGTTCGATGTCAACTGAGCCACAGGACCCACATTGACGGCATTGACTGCTGCCGCAGCATCCAATATGCCATCGCCACAGTTGCTGACATTACAGGTTGACCCACCAGGGAAAGCCCGTGCGGTGTTTTTGATTTCCTGTTCAACTTGTGCCGGTGTCAAACCAGGGTTGACGCTGTACATCAAGCCTGCCACACCTGCGACATGAGGTGCTGCCATCGAAGTGCCTTGGTAATAGACATAGTTTTGAGCAGCTGGGACAGTGGTTCCACTGTTCAATGTTGAAGCCACACCGTCTTGTCCACCCGGCGCAGTGACGTCACCACCGGGTGCAGCGATGTCAATCAGGTTACCGAAGTTAGAATAATACGCGCGGTCGGCATTGCGGTCTGTGGCAGCCACAGAAATGACGTTGTTACAGTTACCTGGATTGAAACCAGACACATCGGCGTTGCTGTTACCTGCAGCCACAACCACCACCGCACCGTTTCCAACTGCGGTGTTAATGGCATTTTGCGAAGTCGCTGAACATGCACCCGATCCACCCAAACTCAAGTTCAAAACTTGAGCCGGATCCGGGTTGGCAGGCACACCAGCAACAGCGCCACCTGAGGCCCAAACCATGCCATCGGCAATGTCTGATGTGAAACCGCCACAAGTACCCAACACACGAACAGGAACCACTCGGGCATCAAATGCCACACCGGCCACGCCATCGTTGTTATCAGTGACAGCGGCCACGGTTCCAGCCACGTGGGTACCGTGCCAAGAAGAATCTTGATCTTGAGGTGGGCTACCAAATCCACATTGATTTGCTGTTGTCCAATCGCCCGGGTCAGAAGGGTCTGCGTCCCTGCCATTACCATCATTGGCAACGGTGACGTTGGCAATCATGTCATAACCACCGATGATGTTGTTATTCAAATCGGTGTGGTTGGTGATGCCTGTATCCAGAACGGCAATGTTAACACCCGCACCTGTGGTGATGTCCCAGGCGAGCTCAGCATTGATACCACCAATGGCTTCGTAATAATGCCATTGAGCAGCATAGAAGGTGTCATTGGGTGTAAAGACCGCTTGCATCATTTGGTCTTCTTCAACGTATTCAATTTGATCGTTTTGCTTGAGGTTTTCGATGATGGTTTCAAGGTCTTTCTCTGAATAGTTTTTATCCAACAAAATCACTTGAGCACCGTCGTACATGAACCGCCCATGCTGTAAATTCACACCAGCCAACTGACTGAGGTTTTCCATGTGGTCAACGCTTTCAACCACAATGGGACTGCCATTGTTTTTGTATTTGACAATCAATTGATCATTGACGGCATTGGCTTGGAGTGAACCAAACAATGACATCAAAACAGCCGACGACAACGCCTTCTTTTTGAGCATAGATATTCTCCTCTTTTGTTTTGGGACAAACCCAACAAAAATAATTTCGCGTTACCACTTCGTGAATTCACCACAGCATTGACCGATTCAATTATTATGATAGACCATGCAGGCCTGAAGCTCAGAAGAGCCGATCGATTCAATTGATTCACTGAGTAACTTGGTTTGGTGTTTTGCGAATCAATAACAAAACGCAACAACCACGGGTGACCTGAAAAAACTTCAAACAACCTTTGTTTAAAATACCAAAAAGTGACCACTAAAACAATTTTAAAAATGGCTAGTAAGGCAATAAAGCCGCTTTTTTGACTTTTTATGCCCGCTTATGCGATATAAGTATTGAAAATGACCCACAACTAACATTTTTTGTGAATCAATTCACGAAAAATCCCAGGTTGTTAACTGGAAGTGCTCGTTACCAAGCGCAATCAAAAAAGGGCAAGCATCCTGCCCACCCTTTCTTTGAGGATGTGGTCATCCTTGACCACTTTTCCTGTCAATGTATGCTGGTCATTGACAGGCTTCCGTTTCAAAACTGGTGTGGAAGATGTAGTCCTGTACATGCACATTGATGGTTTGTGTCTGTGAAGTGTCGACACCGCCATTGGCAGTGCCTCCATCGTCTTGCAAGGCCACAGTCACTTGAGCCACACCGGTTTGACCCGTGAAGCTGTAACTGATGTTGCCGTTGTTATCGACATCAACACTGTTCAAGATGCCATCGACATCCGATTGAATGCCGACCACCATGTCTGACACGGTTTGACCAGACTCATTGGCTGGGCCGAAGTTGAACTGACAGGCCACCAACTCGCTTGGGTTGTTGCCAATATCGCTCAATGCCACATGGGTGTTGGCACTCAAGGTCATGCTGGGTTGGTCATTGACCGAAGCCACTGTGACATTGACTGTGGCAGAATCTGTGCCACCGTTGCCATCAGAGATGCTGTAAGTGTAGCTGTCTGCACCGTTGTAATCGGCATCTGGCGTGTAGTCACAGTTGTTACCATTTTGAACCACGTTGCCGTTGGATGCTGCACCACAAGAGGTCACCGTCAGGTTGTCACCGTCGGCATCAGAGTCACCTGCCAAGACATCAACAGATACCGAGCTGTCTTCATTGACGTTGCTGTTGTTGTCAGCGGCCGCTGGAACGTCATTGATGGCATTCACAGTGACATTCACAGTACCCGTGTCACTACCACCGTTGCCATCTGAAATGTCATAGGTGAAGCTGTCCGAACCGTTGTAGTCTTGGTTTGGCGTGTAATCACAATTGTTGCCGTTTTGTACCACATTGCCGTTGCTGGCAGCGCCACAAGAGGTCACAGACAAGGAGTCTCCTTCGGCATCGGTGTCGTTACCCAAAACGTCAACCGAAACCAAAGTGTCTTCATCGGTTGATGGGTTGTCAATATTTGCCACAGGCGCTGTGTTGACCACGACAGGTGTGTAACAAATTTCAAGCCCCCAAGAGTTGAATGAACCACCGTCCTGGTTGACTTCATCTTCAACAGTCATCAACCAGTCGCCTTGTAAATCAGTACCATTGAAATCTGACAACAGGCCTACAGGTTGATATGCCTCACCATCGGTGGGTGGGCATGGAGAAGTGGCAGATGCTGCTTCGTCATCGTATTCGATATCCCAATCATCGTTGTTGCCACAAGCTCGATCCCTCAAGCTGACAATGGTTCCAGAGGGGCTTTCCAAATCAAACAACACATCACCCACCCAAGTGTGGGTTCCAGTGAAGTTAACCACGTTGACATCAATGATGGAACCTGAATCTGCTATGGTAAGCGTTGAAGTCACCACATTAGGTGGTGCACCAGCAGAAATCGGCAGTGGCAAATCACTCGCTGAATACACTGTACACACTTCATTGGCAGTGGTGAAAATGAAAAAATTCGAAACACTGTCGCCACAACCATTGGTGGCAGTTACGCGCCAATAATATTCAGTCAACCCATTCAATGGAGTGGCCACTGTGTGGCTGGTGCCATTCAAACCAATGGCAAAGTCAACGATGTTGCTGAATCCAGCATCAGTTGCCACTTCGACATCGTAAGTCAACGCGCCCGGCAAGGCATTCCATGTCAAAGTCGGTGATGAATTGACGTTGGTGCTGCCATCAGCTGGTGTTACCAAACCCGGTGTACCCAAGACATCAGACACATTCAAAACAAGGTTCACAGAATCTGTGATGTTGCCATCCACTGAGTCAGTACCCGTGGCCACCAGGTTGTAACTGTTGGCCGCCACAGAGCCCAGTCCTGTGACGTTGAAATCCGTTGTCGTGGTTGGGCTGACCACAGGATTGTTGCTGAATGAGCAAACAGCACCCGCTGGACAACCTGTGCCGCTCATGTTGGTGGTGGCATCAAAATCAGTCAATGTCAAATTGAAGGCTGCACTGTCTGATGAAGCACACACATCCAATGAAGGGGTGTTTGATGTCAGCTGTGCGTTGCTCCCTACGTTAACAGCCGTCACAGCAGCAAAAGCATCCAAAATACCATCACCGCAATTACTGGTGTTACAAGATGAGCCTCCAGGGAAAGGACGCGCCGTGTTTTTGATGGCGGTTTCAATTTCTGCAGGTGTCAGGCTGTTGTTGACCGATTTCATCAGTCCTGCCACACCTGCCACATGTGGCGCTGCCATTGATGTCCCTGCATTGTATGCATAAGCAGGGTTACCAGGAGTGTCCGTTCCGTCATTGATGGTAGAGGCCACACCATTGGGAGCACCTTCGCCACCTGGGGCAGCAATGTCAATCAAAGCGCCAAAATTTGAATAACTGGCTCGGTCGGCCTGCCTGTTGGTGGCAGCCACCGAAATGATGTCATCACAATTGGCAGGCTGAAAGCCAGACACATCAGATTGACTGTTACCCGATGCAATGACCAAAACTGAGTCATTGGCCAAAGCCGCATCAATGGCATTTTGGTAGGCTTGCGGACATGCACCTTGACCACCCAAACTCAGGTTGATGACAGATGCTGGGTTCGGATTGGCAGGCACACCAGCCACATTGCCACCTGACGCCCAAACGATGCCATCAGCGATGTCAGATGTGTAACCTCCACATTTACCCAAAACACGTACAGGGACAACCTGGGCATTGAAAGCAATGCCGGCCACACCGATGGTGTTGTCTGTCACTGCTGCTATGGTGCCAGCCACATGAGTTCCATGCCATGTGGAATCTCTGGCACTGTTTGGGAAAGGACATTCATTGGTGGTGATCCGATCACCGGGGTCACTGGGATCGGCATCACGTCCATCACCATCATTGGAAACAAAAGTGTCCGAGATCATGTCATAGCCACCGACGATGTTGGCATCCAGATCAGGGTGGGCAGTGATGCCCGTATCAATCACTGCAATGGTGACACCAGCACCAGAGGTGATGTCCCAAGCGGATTCCACATTGATGCCACCCACAGCTTCATGGTAATGCCACTGTGCCGCCTGATAATGTTGGTCATTTGGCGTGAAGAATGTTTGCATCAACTTATCCTCTTCAACAAACTCAATGTCATCCCGTGTTTTGATGTTTTCAATGACACCAGCCAGCTCCCTGTCACTGACCTTTTTATCCAGCACCAATATTTGGGCGCCATCATACATGTAGCGCCTGTGCTGTAATGTCACACCAGCCACACTGCTCAGTTCACGCAAGTAATCTGGGCTTTCCGTCACCACAGGTGATGCACCGTTCTTGTATTTTATGATCAATCGATCGGTCAAGCCTTGCGCATTGATTTGACTGGTCAGTGCCAAACCCACCGCAGAGGCCAAAAGTTTCTTTCTCATCTTCACTTCTCTCTATTTTGATTTTTTAAATTATATTGCTGTGTGAGCATTTTTAAGGCGATGCGAAATTAACACATGAATGCTCAACTGTCAATTTATGCAGCCTTATTTGCTTATACTGCATATTTATTGACAATCTAATCAGTTTATTACTTATACAGAAATGATAATAAGTCCACATGATTCGCTTCAGCTTCGCTGCCTTAAAATAGAAGAACTGTATGAGATATGGGAATGAAGTTCTGTGCGACGGTATTGAACAGGTGAATCTGAAAAAGCAGGCCCCTGCTCGGGTGAGCAAAGGCCTGTCGATTATTTTTAAGGACTGGCGGGCATACCTTCTTTGTCCAGTACCATGGGTTCTCCATAACCCAAGTCCTTGATCCGTGACAACTGTGTTTTGGCATCGCCTGCAATGACATAAATCATTTGTTGCTCATCCAAGTAACGGTTGATCAATGCATGTGCCTGATCCAAAGTCATGTCGGCCAATTCCTGCTGTTCTTCTTCTAAGAATTGACCGCCCTTATTGAATCGCGTCACGTCATTCACGGCACCCAACAACTGATTCAATGTTTCAAAACGGCGCGTGTTGCCTTTCTTCAACAAATTCTGTGTTGTGACCAAATCTTCCGCTTCAAAGGTGGCGGCATAGTTACCTATCAAGTCTTTCAATATTTCCAAAGACTCCAATGTCACGTTACTGCGCACTTGGGTTGATGCAATGAAAGCACCGTCATAGTCACCTGCTGATATATAAGAATAAGCACCATAGGTATAACCTTTGGTGATGCGCAGCATTTGAGTTAATCTTGCACTCGAGCCAGATCCCAATCTGTTATTAACGATCTCAATCTTGTGGTTGTCTTCATGATGACCCGAAGGGATGTTTTTACCCACATACAACACCGACTGTTTGGCATTGGGGATGTCGATAAAATAAACCTTGGGATGGTCGGGGTTTCTTGTTGCTGGTTGCTCAGGCAATGTAACCACATGATCCTGCATGGCTGCGCTCATTGAATCGGCAATCGATTGGGCATCCTTTGCGGTCAACATGCCAGCAAAATTAAATTGAGCGTCTCTGGCAGTTATGTTGCTTTTGTACCATGCTTTGACATCATCCAAAGTGATGCCTTCTACAGATGCTATGGTTCCAGAAGTGGGCCGGCCTGCCACATGGTCATCACCATACAGCTGTTTCATGAACACACGTTGTGCGACGGCACTTGGGTTGCCATAAGAGGCACGGATGCCCTCCAACGTTCGGGTTTTGATGCGCTCAAAGTCGGATTCATCAAAGCGTGGTTCTGTCAACATTTCTCTGACCAAATCAAGTGTGGCTTGCAAGTTGCGTCTCAAGGTGTTACCAGACACCGTGATGGCTGTTTTCGAAGCCGACACTGAAATACCAGAACCCAACAAACCGATGGCATCTTCCAGTTCCGCTGGGGTTTTATTGGCAGTACCTTCAGACAGCATCGAAGCCAACAAACTGGCGGTACCGTCCTTCCCTTCAGGGTCCAAAGATTGACCACCAGGGATGCGCAATGTGAAATTGACCAAAGGCAGCTCATCGTGCTCTATGCCCGCCAAATGCATGCCGTTGTCTAATGTGGCACGCCATATTTCTGGAGATTTCATGACAGGAAGTTCACCCAAAGGTGGCTCTGAACGGTCGTGCTTGGTTGGCGTGATCACATACTCAGCATCCATGTCTTCGGAGAACTCTTTTTCTTTGCCTTGAACAATTTGTTCTTCCACCACATCCGCTTTGAGTGCATCTTCAACCGCCAATTCAACTTCACCTTTGGGCACAAAGCTGGTGATGATTGCGGGTTGATCCTTGATGTATTGGTGATAAACGCGCATCACATCATCCTTGGTCACTGCTTTGATGTTGGCAATGTCTTGTTTATAAAATTCAGGATCACCAGCAAACTCATTGTAAATGCCCAGTTGAAAAGCTTTGTTCAATACGCTGGAAATGCCATTGTAAAACGCCGTTTCTTGACGTGCTTTGATTTTGGTCAAAGCGTTGTCCCTGACTCCTTCCTCTTCGAACTTGCTCAAGGATTCATCGATGGCATGTGCCACATCATCCAAGTCAACACCGGCATTGGCTCTGACGCGGAAGGTGAACGTCCCGGTCAGTTCATCAGATGAATTGTAAGCGGCCACACCCGCTGATAATTTCTGTTCTTTAACGATGGTGGTGAACATCGGTGCCTGTTGGCCGCTCGACAACACTTCTCCCAGTGCAGCCAATGCATAACTGTCGGGGTGGTATTGCTCGACCGTTGGGTATGTAAGCCTGATTTCAGGCAACTTAGCAAAATTATCTTCATGGTAAAACGATTTGGATTGATCCAGTGAAACATGCATGGGAGCCAAATCATCAACAGCATCTCCCGCTTTGATTTCACCAAACCAACGCACAACAGAAGCTTTGGTTTCTTCGACATCTATGTCACCGGCAATCACCAAGGTGGCATTGGCGGGTGTATAGAATTTTTCATAAAACTCAACCACATCTGCCAGTGTGGCATTTTGTAAATCTTCCAAATCACCAATCACCGTCCAGTTGTAAGGGTGAGATTCAGGATACAGGGCTTTTTTAATGACATGTGAAGTGTGGCCATAGGCGCGGTTGTCGACGCGTTGCCGTTTTTCATTCTTGACCACCTGCTTTTCACGTTCTAAAGTGGCTTCATTTACGGTGTTGATCATGTAACCAAAACGGTCGGAATCGATCCACATCAATTTTTCAAATGCATCCTTCGGTACGACTTCATAATACATGGTGCCATCAGACCAAGTGCCACCGTTTCTGGTGCCGCCCAATTCTGGAATCATCTTGCGGTTGGCTCCCATGGGTACGTTTTCAGAATTATTGAATGACATGTGTTCAAAGAAGTGAGCAAAACCGGTGCGGCCTGTTTTCTCTCGAGCTGATCCGACATGAACAATGGTGGCAATCGCAACAATGGGGTCAGAGTGGTCTTGGTGAAGGATCACTTGCAAACCATTGTCCAACGTGAATGATTCGTATGGGACATCGAGGTCAATCGATGCCGATGGCTCCACCACGGTGGTGGGCTTCACAGCATGACCACCACATCCTGTTAAAAAAGCCGTGGCAGCCAAGGTCAAAATGCGCCAATGATTCATGTCATCCTTCCTCTTTTAAAAAAGGAACGATTGTAACAGAGCACAGGCACAACAACATGGGAATAAAGTCATTGGGCACACAGTACACACCCAACCTCATCCCAGCAACATCTATAAATTGGGCAAAGTGATTTCGAAAAACAAACCTTTGCCAGGCTGGCTTGATACGGATAACTTCCCTGCCAGTGACTGGGTTACCAAGTTATAAATCAGGTGGGCGCCCAAACCACTGCCCCCAAACCCCCTTTTGGTCGTATAAAAAGGTTCAAACAGCTGGGTCAATTCCTTCTGCCCCATGCCGACACCATCATCACGGTAATGGATGGTGACACCTT